>JBDSDG010000184.1:0-9743 GCA_039920685.1 Ferruginibacter sp. | reverse complement strand
TAAACCGTTTGCGATGTTACTACCCATAGTACGGTCAATCTTTTTTCCTCCAAGAGTGGAGGCTAGCAGGCTCTTGTAGGCATCATCACTCAAATAATGCCTGGCAGTTTTTAAAGTGAATACATTTTCGTTGAAGATCGCAGTGATCCGGGCAGATGGATCAGGCCTTGAATTGACCAGATTTTTATTTATGTTGTCAATCGCATTTAATCGCAATGAAGTCATTTATTACAGGGTTTATGCTGCAAATAAATGAAATTTAATTTTAAATTGATTAATTTTTACCAGTTTTATTTATTTTTTATTAAAAAATGGAAAAATATTTCAAATATTTTTAATTTTAATATTTATTCTGTTTGCGAGTTTATTCCAGTCAATAAGGCAAAGGATCGGTGTAATGATAAAAGGCAGGTAGATGCTTCGGTACCGGACAATGGAGCCCGTATTTGGTACTATATATCCGGTGAAAAGCATCAGGGAAAATGAAAAAAATAGACCAAACACAACAAAAGAATGCCTCTTACTCTTTTTATCAAAGAAAATCAACATCATAAAAAACAATAAATGGTATATAAATAATTCTACTGCTAGGGGAATTAAAAAATTTGTAGCACGCTCCCATAAATAAGGGCGTAGAAAGCTATGGTTCAATGCTTCAGGTGCATTCAGCAGGAGGCTTTTTAGATTTGGTTCTAAAACCCGGGTTTCAATCTGTGAGGTAGCAAACGGTAATTCAAAAAACGCTTCCTGTTTGTTTGTAATGATATTTAATGGTTTAAAGTTGGGCCGAACGATCTGGAAAACGGCCAACAATAATATTCCTGTTATATAGGTTGAAGTGAATATTATCATCGGCCGGGAGTTTTTGCGATTGCTTATGATAAGCGCAATCGTAGCAGGTATTAGTGCAACAGCTACAAAATTACGAAGGATAACAAGGGCGAAAAAAGACAATAATAACAGGAGGACATATTTTTTACTAAAACCATTTTTTAGAGAGAAATACATTATATAACAGTATATGCCAAGGGTTGCAAATACTAAAAGGTCCCTGTGTATTCCTGAAGAAAAATATAACGCAGAAGGTAATAGGAAACAGCCTGCAACGACCTGCCATTTTTTATTTTTATACACGTCTATGAATACCCGGTATAAGGCAACATGTCCAAAAAAACCAATAAAGTTTAGGAACAGGCTATTGATATAATAGTTGCCTCGGCTTATAATATTTAAAACAGCCAGCAATTTTCCTACAAGCGTATTTTTAAGATCATTCCAGTATGAGTTGACCGAATCAAAAAAACCTCCATAGCTATTCTGGTATTGGGATCTGAATATGTCTAAAAAGAATCCTTTAGGATCATGTACCATAAATTGATATTCCTTCCAGCCGGCATCATTAAGTCCCCAGTAATCATTACCCTGTGGGTAGAATTTTTGTGACATCCATCCCAGCAGAATTCCTGCACAGATTTTTAGAATGAATAAGATCAATATAGTTTTTTTTTCCAGGCCAGACTTTAAAACAAATGAGAATCGAATGATTAAAAAACATAAAATAGCCAGGTAAAATGCGAATAAGAGAAAATGCAATGCGTACAGAATTTAGATGTGGGAAGTTAGTTAAAATATTTACTACGGCGTTCGGTTCAAAGGAAAAACAGGTTGTACCTTTGCGGTTCAAAAGCCCCATACAGCGACGATCATGGAAATTACAGCTCACACTGCATCACAAGTACGGATAACAGAAGAAGAATTTGAACTCATCAAACACAAATTAGGACGCCTACCGAATTTTACTGAATTATGTGCATTTAGCGGCATGTGGAGTGAGCATTGCAGTTATAAGAATTCCATTAAATGGTTAAAGACATTACCAAGAGATGGAAAAAAAATGCTGGTAAAAGCCGGTGATGAAAACGCCGGCCTGATGGATATCGGAGATGGTTATGGCGTTGTATTTAAGATAGAGTCTCATAACCATCCATCGGCAATTGAACCGTTCCAGGGTGCTGCGACAGGAGTGGGCGGGATAAACCGGGATATATTCACCATGGGTGCCCGGCCGATCGCATCATTGAATTCGCTCCGCTTTGGAAATATAGAAGATGCTAAAACGCAGCACCTACTCGCTGGCGTTGTTCACGGTATCGGTCATTATGGAAATTGTTTTGGTGTACCAACAGTTGGAGGTGAGATATATTTTGAAGACTGCTACTATACCAACCCGTTAGTTAATGCAATGAGCGTTGGCATCGTAAAGAATGGTGAAACTGTTTCAGCTATTGCCGAAGGTGTAGGAAACCCGGTCTTCTTTGTAGGAAGTGCAACCGGAAAGGATGGAATTGGGGGAGCATCTTTTGCAAGTGCGGAGATTACTGCTGATAGTGCTGAGGATCTTCCGGCAGTACAGGTAGGGGATCCGTTCCAGGAAAAAAAATTATTGGAAGCATGTCTTGAAGTGATTCAAACAGGAGCTATAGTTGGTATGCAGGATATGGGCGCTGCAGGAATAATTTGTTCTACTGCTGAAATGAGCGCAAAAGGCAATGCAGGAATGCGGATCGATCTGAATAAAGTTCCTACGCGGCAAAATGATATGAAGGCATGGGAGCTATTATTAAGTGAGAGCCAGGAAAGAATGTTACTGGTAGTAAAGAAGGGCAGTGAAGATTCAGTTCTTAAAGTTTTCAATAAATGGGACCTGCCTTGTAGTTTGATAGGCCACGTAACTGGTGATGGACTTCTTCACTTCTTTATGGGAGATGAGGAACAGGCTGTTTTACCTGCCTCTGAATTGGTATTAGGTGGCGGCGCCCCTCAATATGAAAGGAGTTATAAAGAACCTGGATATTTAAAAAAAGTAAAAGCTTTTAAATTAGAGGCCATTACAGATGTGAAAGATCTGAAAGCTGCTGCAGAACAACTGATTCAACTTCCAAATATTGCCAGCAAGCGTTGGGTATACCAGCAATACGATAGTATGGTTGGTGCGGGAAATACCAGTACTAACGGTCCAAGTGATGCAGCAGTTGTTATGGCTAAACCGACTAACAAAGCACTTGCATTGACCACCGATTGCAACAGCAGGTATGTTTATGCAGATCCGTATGTGGGGACAATGATCGCTGTAGCAGAGGCTGCCCGGAATATCGTATGTAGTGGTGGTTTGCCGATTGGGGTCACCAACTGTTTAAACTTTGGGAATCCATATGATCCTGAAGTGTATTTTCAATTCGTCCATGCGATCAAAGGAATGGGAGAAGCTTGCAGGAAATTTGAAACACCTGTTACCGGTGGTAACGTTAGCTTTTACAATCAATCACCGGATGGGCCTGTTTATCCTACTCCTACTATCGGGATGGTAGGCTTGCTAAATACTATTGAAGAGAAAATGACCATGGATTTTAAGGATCCTGGTGACACGATCTATCTGATAGGCGAAAGCAAAAATGATCTTGGTTCTTCAGAATACCTGCACAAGATTATTCGCCAGGAATTTTCCCCGGTGCCATATTTTGATCTTGAAGAGGAATATTCTATGCAGCAGGCAGTGCTTTCATTGATACGGGCACAGTTGATCCAATCGGCTCATGATGTAAGCGAAGGCGGATTGTTCATTGCATTGATTGAGAGTGCGTTTACCCGGGAACGTGGTTTTGAAGTTATTGAGAGATCATTAAGCATTCGAAAGGATGCTTACTGGTTTGGAGAGGCCCAGGGAAGGGTAGTAGTATCTGTGAATGACATGAATAAAACTGCGTTTATAGATCATATGGATAACTCAGAAGTTTCATACGCTGAACTTGGAAAAGTTACTGCAAATGAAATAATCATCGATAATGAGAACTGGGGACGGGTGCAACAATGGAAACAACTTTATGATGGCGCTATTACTGTATTGCTTGAAACAAATCCAGCGGAATCGGCCCTGACAGCTATTTAAAAAATATTTTAATGAATACAAATTCCATCATTATAATCACCGGTGCTGCTGGTTTTATTGGAAGCTGCCTTGTCAGTTTCTTAAATGACAAAGGATATCAAAAGCTGATATTGGTAGACGAATTTGAAAATGATGAAAAAGAATTAAATCTTCTTCACAAGAATTATTTGGTAAGAGTGGAAAGAGAAAATTTTTTCGAGTGGCTTACAAAAGAAAAGCCATCGGTTGGTCATGTATTTCACCTCGGGGCACGCACAGATACAGCAGAATTCAATTATGCTATACACCAGCACCTGAATGTTGATTACTCGAAAAAAATGTGGAATTATTGTACGATCAACAACATCCCATTGGTATATGCATCTTCAGCTGCAACTTATGGTGATGGACAACTCGGATATGATGACAGACATGACCTTGTACATGAATTAAAACCATTAAATCCGTATGGCATCTCAAAAAATGAATTTGATAAATGGGTATTGCACCAGGAAGATCATCCGCCTTTTTGGTCAGGCTTAAAATTCTTTAATGTGTACGGCCCAAATGAATACCACAAGGACCGGATGGCAAGTGTTATTTACCATTCCTATAACCAGATAAAAAAAGATGGATTGGTCAAGCTTTTCAGATCACACAAAACCGATTTTAAAGATGGTGAGCAACTCCGTGATTTTATTTATGTAAAGGATATCGTGAAAGTTTGTTACTGGATGATGCAAACTAAAGATCTGCCTTCCGCTTTATATAACCTTGGCACCGGAAGAGCAAGGAGTTTTGTAGATCTTGTAAATGCTACCTATGATGCATTACATATTCCATCAAAAATAAAGTTCATTGATATACCGGAAGACATTCGCGATAAATATCAATATTTCACTGAAGCGAATATGAATAAATTAAAAAAGGCAGGCTATACGGAAGAATTTTATTCATTGGAAGAAGGTGTTACAGATTATATAAAGAATTATCTATCCCAAAACTGTTTTTGTTAACTGATCATCATGACCAAAAAAATTGCCATTATTGGCGGCGGAAACCTCGGGACAGCTATTGCCGAAGGATTATTAAAAAGCAGATTCTGCAAGCCTTCCGATATTTATATTACCAAGCGTAATGCTACTACACTGCAAGCACTTCAATCAAAAGGCGTAAAGGTTGGAACTGATAATGGAGACGCTGTCAGCAAATGTAGCATCGTGATACTTGCCGTAAAACCTTACCAGGTTAGCGAAGTTGTAAATAGCTTTAAAAATGCAATAACGGCAAAGCATATCCTGGTTTCTGTGGTCACAGGCATTGTAATTAGCGATATTAGAACCGCGATTAATAAGAAGCTGCCCGTTTGCAGGGCGATGCCAAATACTGCGATCGCTATCCGGCAAAGTATGACCTGCCTGAGTTTTGATAATGCTGCTTCTTCTCAAATTTCGTTTGTTACAAATCTATTTTCTGCGTTAGGTAAGGTAACGGTGATCAATGAGAACCTGATGGATGCTGCAACTGTTTTAGGTGCTTGCGGAACTGCCTATGCCATGCGTTATATACGCGCAAATATCCAGGGAGGGATCGAGATCGGGTTTGATGCAAAAACAGCTAGCTTAATCGCTGCGCAAACAGTTAAAGGAGCTGCAGAATTGTTATTGGAAAAAGGCTCACATCCCGAACAGGAGATCGATAAAGTGACAACCCCGAAAGGCTGTACGATCGCAGGTTTAAATGAAATGGAACACCAGGGATTCAGCTCTTCATTGATCAAAGGAATTGCAACCAGTTTTAATAAGATCGTGAAAGGTTGATATGGAAACTTTTAATTCTGCGCAAGCTGTTGGTATCCTGTAACGCCCTGTAATATTAGTTAAAACCTCCATTTTTAAAAACCCGGTACGAAAAGGTTTAATTTTTAGGTAATTCTTTCGAAATTTATTCCTACTATTTTCCTGCAACCAAATATTCTTTTATCTTTGCATGACCTCCCGGATTTTTTATCGATCCCATTTCCGCCGGTCATAGTTTTTCAAATTGTGATTTTTTCAAACTAAGGATATATTAAAACCCTGTTCTATAATGCGATAGCAACAGCAATTAATTACAGATCCAGTGCTTATTATGTCTAAATAATATTAACAAAATGGCAAAGTACATTTTTGTAACCGGCGGTGTTACATCTTCATTGGGGAAGGGAATTATTGCCGCATCACTGGCGAAGCTTTTGCAAAGCAGGGGATTAAAGGTCACTATCCAAAAATTCGATCCTTATATTAATGTAGATCCCGGAACTTTAAATCCTTATGAGCATGGGGAATGCTATGTTACTGATGACGGTGCAGAAACCGATCTTGACCTCGGCCATTATGAAAGATTTTTAAACATACCGACCTCCCAGGCAAACAATGTAACCACGGGTTGTATCTATCAAACGGTCATCAATAAAGAAAGGGAAGGCCAATATCTAGGAAAGACAGTTCAGGTTGTTCCTCATATAACGGATGAGATAAAAAGAAGGATGATGTTATTGGGGGAATCAGGCAAATTCGATATTGTTATTACTGAGCTCGGTGGCACTGTCGGCGATATTGAAAGTCTTCCTTTTGTAGAAGCGGTTCGGCAGTTACAGTGGGAAATGCCGGAAGAAGATTGCATCGTAGTTCATTTAACCCTTATACCTTATTTAAAGGCTGCGAAAGAATTAAAAACCAAACCAACCCAGCACAGTGTTCGCCTGCTTAGCCAGGAAGGAGTGAGGCCAAATGTAATTGTATGCCGTACGGAACACCCTTTAACAGAAGAGATCAAGCGAAAGATTGCGTTGTTCTGCAATGTAAAGCCCAATGCCGTGATCGAAGCAATGGATGCGACAACTATTTATGAGGTCCCATTAAAAATGCTTCAGGAAGAGCTTGATGTAATTGTATTGAAAAAACTCCATATTAATGGATATTCAGCTCCTGATTTGGGGAAATGGCGGGAATTCCTTGATAAACTCAATTATCCCAAGAGCCGCATTACCATTGGACTGATAGGGAAATATATTGAATTGCAGGATGCATATAAGTCAATACTCGAGGCATTTATTCATGCCGGTGCTATTAACCAATGCAAAGTTCAGATCGTAAATGTGCACAGTGAATTTATTACCTCCGAAAATGTTTCTGAAAAATTAAGGGACCTGGACGGCTTGCTTGTTGCACCTGGTTTTGGAACTCGTGGAGTGGAAGGCAAGATAACTGCAGTAAAATTTGCCCGCGAAAATCAAATGCCTTTCTTTGGAATCTGTCTGGGAATGCAAATGGCAGTAATTGAGTATGCAAGAAATGTGATGGGATGGCAGGACGCAAATTCCACGGAAATGAATACAAAAACACCATATCCGGTGATCGCATTAATGGAGGAGCAGAAAAAGATCAAGAAGAAGGGTGGCACCATGCGCTTGGGCGCTTATCCTTGTACGTTAGCGACAGATAGTCTTGCCCACAGGGTTTATGGAACCACACAGGTTAGTGAACGTCACCGCCATCGCTGGGAATTCAATAATAATTATATCAATGATTTTCAATCGGCGGGAATGATACCAAGTGGTAAAAACCCGGAGACCGGCCTTGTTGAAATAGTTGAGCTGCAAAATCATCCGTTCTTTATCGGGGTTCAATACCATCCGGAATTGAAAAGCACGGTTGAGAACCCTCATCCATTGTTTGTTAACTTTGTACAGGCTGCCAAATATTTTGCCGAATTAAAAGCAAATGCAAAGGCTGAAAAACTGCAGAAAGAGCCGGCATAATGAATTATTAGTAGCTGCTTACTTGTTCCAACCTCTGGCTGTCGTCGCATACTAAAAGAATTCTCGTTCTCAAATTATTTAAGGTTCAGTAATACCTTGCTGGTCTCTCCGCCTTCAATACCCTGGCTATTCAGGTAACAGCACAAAAAAATTCCCACTGAAGAATCAGCGGGAATTCTCTTTAACCCTTAAAACAACCAACATGAAAATCAGTTGAGATAATATTACCTAAATACGTAAGGGTCTATAAAAAGGTTTGATTTATTTTATTAATCATCACAAAATGTCTGTATTAACCCAAATAAAGCACAAATATTGCATACAAAGTATCAAAATTATTTTTCTGTCAATGCCAGGTCCAGGACCTGTAGCATGGTCTTTACGTAATGGAACCTGATTCCTTTGATAAACTGAGGGTTAATCTCTTCCACATCCTTTTCATTGTGATAACACATGATTATCTCCTTGATGCCTGACCGTTTTGCTGCAAGTACTTTTTCCTTAATTCCACCTACAGGTAAAACCTGCCCACGCAATGTTATTTCGCCTGTCATAGCTAAATAAGGCTTTATCTTTCTTCCGGTGTAGGCACTGGCAAGTGATGTCATCATTGTTATGCCCGCACTCGGACCATCTTTAGGAACCGCTCCTTCCGGAATATGTATGTGCGCATTCTTTTTATTGAACATCGATTGCTCGATCCCCGCTTTCTTTGCATTTGCCTGGAGCCAGGTTAATGCCGTGGTTGCACTTTCTTTCATCACGTTGCCCAGGTTTCCTGTTAATTTAAGTTCGCCTTTTCCTTCACTTAGTTGCGCTTCTATGAAAAGGATATCGCCGCCAACATAGGTCCATGCAAGCCCCACAGCCACTCCCGGCATATTCGCCATTTTGTATAGCTCATTACTGTACCTGGGTTTGCCAAGTATATTCTCAATGTCGTTATTGGTAAGCGTTGCTTTTAATTTACCCCTTAATACAAATTCTTTTGCCTGGTAACGCATCACGCTGGCAAGTTGCCTGTCAAGTTCTCTCACCCCGCTTTCCCTCGTATAATCAGTAATGATCTTTTCCATAACAACATCATTCAATTTAAATGATGGCGGTGAGCCAGGCTTGCCATTTACAAGGCCATGCATTTCCTTTTGTTTAGGTAATAAATGCCTTTTTGCGATCTCTATTTTTTCTTCGATGGCATAACCACTAAGGTCAATGATCTCTAGCCTGTCTCGCAAAGCAGGCTGAATATTTGCCAGCGTATTAGCTGTTGCAATGAAAAGCACTTTGCTCAGGTCATATTCCAATTCAAGATAATTGTCGTAAAATGAATTGTTCTGTTCCGGATCTAAGACCTCCAGTAATGCGGATGAAGGATCCCCGCGATGATCACTTCCAACTTTATCGATCTCATCAAGAATCATTACGGGATTGCTTGATTTTATTTTCCTGATAGATTGAATGATCCTTCCCGGCATTGCGCCAATGTATGTCTTACGGTGTCCACGGATCTCGCTTTCGTCATGCAATCCACCCAAGCTTACACGTACGTATTTCCGGCTGATAGCAGATGCAATGCTTTTACCGAGACTTGTTTTTCCAATTCCTGGAGGGCCGATAAAACAAAGTATAGGGCTTTTCATATCACCTTTCAATTTTAATACAGCCAGGTATTCTAGTATTCTTTCCTTGATCTTTTCCATTCCATAATGGTCATGATCCAGGATTTTTTTCGCTTTTTTGAGATCATAAGAGTCTTCAGTATATTCTTGCCATGGGAGGTCAAGCATAAGGTCCAAATGATTATATACAACAGAATAATCTGGTGTTGAAGGGTGCATACGCTCTAGTTTCTCTGCCCCTTTGGTGAACATATCTTTTGCTGCAGCGGGCCATTTTTTGGTTTCTGCTTTTTTCTGCATTTCCTTAATTTCAGCAACATTATCACCACCGAGTTCATCCTTGATTGCCTTCATTTGTTGTTGCAAAAAATACTCCCGCTGTTGTTTGTCAAGCTCG
>JBDSDG010000183.1:0-19921 GCA_039920685.1 Ferruginibacter sp. | reverse complement strand
AGGTAATAACTCTGAATTGTCCTTTGTTCATAATGGTGACATTGTTTTTGTGTCAACCTATTTAAGACCAGGCACTTTCTTCTATAAATAAAACTCCCGCTATAACAGCGGGAGTTTTTATATTTATGAAACGGGGGCATTAATAACCCATCCCATATTTCAAAAATGTGCCTAATGGATAAATAATCAATAGATTTGAGCAAACTAACTACGATTTATGAAAATTTGCAATCAAATTGTAATTACAATCTTATGTGCGATTACCTGCAGTTATGGTGTAGAAGCACAAAATAATTTCTTCGATGATGCCGGGGCAAATAAATTGATCAGGTCGAATGCCAGGCGAGTGATCACTCCGGAAAATTTTCGAACTGTTGGTGCGAATACCATTCAATTACAAACTTTTTTATGGTCATTGCCTTCAGAAAGGAATGTTGACAGGCGAACTGCACCGGTTATATCATTACCAATGCCAGACGGTACCTTGGCTGACTTTCATGTTTGGGAAAGCAGTATCCAGGAAGCGGGACTTGAGGCAAAATACCCGGGAATAAAAACGTTTGCAGGCCAGGGCATTGATGATCCATATGCTACAATACGTTTTGATTATACTTCCTTCGGTTTTCACGCACAGATCCTATCGGTAAATGGTAATGTTTATATTGATCCATACGCAAGAGGTGATATTGATCATTATATCAGCTATTATGGAACAGAAAATAAAAGAACTGATCGCTTTGTTTGTGAACTGAAGGAAAATGCTATCCTGAACCGAACTACAAATGTATTGGCAGGCCCTTGCAGGGGAACACAATTGTACTCGTACCGTTTAGCTGTTGCATGTACCGGGGAATATGCCGTAGCTGTGGGAGGAACAACTGCTGCATTGTTGCATTCTGCAATAGTGACTACCGTTAACCGTGTTGATGGTGTATATGAATCAGAGGTTGCTATACGGATGGTACTGATCGCAAACAATAATTTGGTGGAATACTTAAATGCAGGAACAGATCCATTCAATGGAAATAATAATGCCGGTACTTTGATCAATGAGAGCCAGACCGTGATCACAAGTGTTATAGGCAGTGCTAATTTTGATATCGGCCATACATTTAGTACAGGTGGAGGCGGGCTTGCAGGCCTTGGAGTTGTATGCATTGCAGGACAGAAGGCCCGCGGTATTACGGGGAGTCCTAACCCTGTTGGAGACAATTATGATATTGATTATGTTGCACACGAGATGGGCCACCAGTTCGGAGGCGATCATTCTTTTAACAGCACAACGAGTAATTGTGGCGGAGGGAACAGGAATGCAAGTACAGCCTACGAGGTTGGAAGCGGTACAACAATAATGGCGTATGCCGGTATTTGCACAACTGATGATATTCAATTGCACAGCGATGCCTTCTTTCATACAGTGAGTTTTGATGAAATAAGCAATTATGTAGAAGCGGGTGGCGGAAGTTGCAAAGTTGCAATACCTACAGGTAATACGCTCCCTGTGATCACTTCAATGAATAATAATCTTGCAAATATTCCTTTGAACACACCGTTCACCTTGACCGGGACTGCAACAGATGCGGATGGAGATCCGATAACTTATTGCTGGGAAGAATGGGACCTTGGGACAGGCGGCGCATGGAATAACGGGGCAAACAGTACTACAGCTCCTTTGTTCAGGCCAAGACCACCAAAAGTAAGTGGAAGCAGGACATTCCCGGACATGGCAGTAATATTAGCAGGTTACCCGGCAAATCCTGCTGTACAAAATCTAGGTGGATTAAAGGGAGAAACACGCTCACTTGTTGCACGTGCAATAAAATTCAGGCTAACGGTACGGGATAATCGTGCTGGTGGCAGTGGTGTTGTAACCGGTGGAAACGGTTGCCAATTGCCTGCAACTTTCCAGGTAAATACAATAGCTGCTACAGGTCCATTTATTGTAAACATTCCAAATGGTGGTGAAAGCTATGCAGGTAATTCATCTCAGACCGTAACATGGAATGTGGCGGGAACAAATGCAGCACCAATTAATACAGCAAATGTAAAAATAACACTATCAACAGATGGTGGATTAACTTTTCCTACTACTCTATTGGCAAGTACAGCCAATGACGGTTCGGAGCTGGTAACTATTCCAAATATTGCAACAACGACTGCAAGAGTAAAAGTTGAGGCGGAAGGAAATGTCTATTTCGATATATCCAATGCCAACTTTACCATCATTGCATTGGTTTCAGGCTTCAGCTTTAATGCAACCACTGCAACTACGATCGGTTGTGGCGGACCAACAACTGCAGCTGTTACTTTGGGAACAACTGCTAACGGATCATTTGTAACACCTATCGTTCTTACAGCTACTGCAGGTGTTCCTGTTGGAACGACAGTTACCTTTGCTCCTAATCCTCTTGCTCCCGGAAGTGCTACAACGGTTACCTTAAATAACGCTAATACCTTAGCTAACGGAACTTATAACATAACGGTTACGGGCACTGCCGGTGCAGAAATTCAAACTGCAGTAGTGACATTTATTGTTTCTGCAGGCGCGGGACCAGTGATCACATCTCAACCAGCAAATGCAACGCTGTGTGAAGGTGGAAATGCTACATTCTCAGTTACTGCAACAGCTGCTACAGGTTATCAATGGCAGGTGAATACCGGTGCAGGATTCACGGATATTCCATTGGCAATAACTTCCACTTACATGGCAACTGCTGTTACTGCAGGTCAAAACGGCTACCTGTACCAGGTTATAGTTACAGGATTGTGTAATACAACGACCTCAGCTTCTGCAACACTTACCGTTCAGACTGCGCCGGCTATTACCACCCAGCCTGCAAATACGACTGCTTGTGTTGGTACGAACGCTACCTTAACTGTAGCTGCAACAGGAACTAATCTTACCTATCAATGGCAGACAAGTGCAGCAGGTTGTGCAGGACCATGGACGCCTATTCCAGGTGCTACTACAAACAGCTATACAGTGGTGGGCATTACACTTGCAAATGACAATACAGGATACCAGGTCGTTATCTCAGGAACATGTGCTCCTTCAGTTACTTCCAATTGTGCCTTACTTACTGTTGGTAATGCAGCAGGTATCACCAATCAACCTATTGATGTTACTGCATGTGAAGGAACAAACGCAGTATTTAATGTAACTGCAACAGGTTCTGTCAGCAGTTATCAATGGCAGGTCAATACCGGTTCAGGATTTACCGATATTGCGGGTGCCAATACAAACACCCTTACTTTAAATGCAGTTACTGTTGCAATGACAGGTTACCAATACCTGGTAAATGTATTCAGTTGTACTGCTATACCTATTGTATCAAACACAGTAACCTTAACGGTTAACAGCCTTGCAACTATAAGTGCACAACCCGCCAACTCTACCGTATGTCTTGGAAGCAATGCAAGCTTCGGTGTTACCGCTGCAGGTACAGGTATCAGTTATCAATGGCAATATGCGGCAAGCTGCGCAGGGCCTTTCACCAACATTACCGGTGCAACAAATTCTACTTATGACCTCACCAATGTTACACTTGCAGATGCCGGTGCATACCAGGTTGTTGTTACCGGAACATGTAACACCGTTACATCAACGTGTGCTTCACTTGTGGTTAACAGCCCGGTCACCATTTCTGCTCAACCGGCAAGTGTTGATATCTGTTTACCGATCAATACAACTTCATTCACAGTAACGGCTGCGGGTACGGGCTTAACCTATCAATGGCAGGTTAGCACTGATGGAGGGGCAACATGGACAAATATTACTGGTGAAACAAATGCTACACTGAATCTTACAGGTCTTACAGCTTCCATGAACGGCTATCAATACCAGGTTGTTTTGAATGGTACTTGTACCACAGATCTGAATTCTGCTGCCGCAATACTGGCAGTTAACAGCCCTGTGAATATCACACAACAACCAACTGACCAGTTATCGTGCGCAGGTTCTGCCGCTTCATTTACAGTAACAGCTACCGGCTCTACGATCACCTATCAATGGCAGATGAGTGTGGGTGGCGGGCCATTTGTAAATGTTCCCAATGCTGCTCCTTTCTCAGGTGTAACAACAAATACACTGAACATAAGCCCGATCACAACCGTGCTTAACGGATATGTGTTCCAGGTGATCGTTTCGGGTGTGCCTTGCGGTTCAGTTACTTCTGATCCGGCAACGCTCACTGCTAATGCATTACCGGTAGTTGTACTTACTGCCGCTTCATATTCTGCTATCAATCCATACATCAGGACCACGCTTTATACAACTGTGAGCCCGGCAGGAACTGATTATGTATACACATGGTACAGGGATAATGTTGTTACATCACAAACCGGTGACAGGTTCAATGTAACTGTTGATGACCTTGGCGTGTATGATGTAGTGGTTACTGATACCGTTACAGGTTGCAGCAGCAACAGGTCAAACACTGCTGAAATTAAGTTTGCAATCTCAGACCAGGTATTCATTTATCCGAATCCAACATCAGGACAATTCCAGGTGAGGTATTACAGCAGCAGCACCAGTACTTCTTACGGTCTGAGCGTGTATGACAGCAAGGGTGCACGGGTTTACAACCGAACCTACCCGATCACAAGCGCTTATACCAGGATGGATGTAAATCTGGACAATGCTTCTTCAGGGATCTACATGGTGGAAGTTAAAGATGCAAACGGTAAACGTTTGGCAACAGGAAAACTCATCGTCAGGTAATAACTCTGAATTGTCCTTTGTTCATAATGGTGACATTGTTTTTGTGTCAACCTATTTAAGACCAGGCACTTTCTTCTATAAATAAAACTCCCGCTATAACAGCGGGAGTTTTTTACGCAATTTTATTTACAGAACAATTTACTTTTAAGTATTAAAAATCTGCATTTACAGAGATCGTCGGTTCTTTCGAAACTTTACCTGCCGCAATTGCCCCGCCGTTGATCTTATAATCTTCCAGCTTAATTTTAAAATCAGACTTACTATTTATCTTTTCACCTTTAACAGTAATTATGGCCTTCGTTGTTACAGGATTGGTGATCCCGTGAATCGTCAGCCCGCCTGTTAGATCAGCATTATATGAACCATCTTTACTGAAGTCCACAGCTGATAAGTTTGTGATCTTTCCTTTAAAATTTGCAGTTGGGAACTGGTCTGAATCCATCCAGCCGGATGTATTAAAGTGATCCTGTATCATTGGGTTGGTAAAAGAAAAATTCTTGATAGCAACTTCAAAAGCAACTGTTCCGGCGTTTGTATCCAATGCTGCTATTGCAGTTTTATTTTCTGCCTTAGGTAAAGCATCTTTGCCTGTAGTGGCATCAAAACTTACGATAGCAGAAGTAGTTGTTTTCTTTTGAGCGAATAATGCGCCTGTCGATAAAGCCAATGCAATTAGCAAACTTGTTTTTTTCATTATAGTTGTTTTATTTAATGATGATGTTTTTTAATATTAATTTAATGCAGCCCGCTTGAATGTAATATACCTTGTTCCAAGGATCTCACTATAATTGCCACCGCTACAGGAACCCTTGATCGATATGTTGTCTCCTTTCTTTAAACGATTTGCTTCAGCTACGTGTTGTTGTTGAAATGCAAAAATTATATAATCACCGGTTGCAGTATCAATGAATTTAATGTTAGCAGATGTATCAGCTGTAACTAATTCAGAAATAGTTCCATTTATCAAAACTATCTTTTCAGTATATTTTTTGTTTGCAAGGCTATCATTTTGTTGGAATTCTTTTATAAGATCCATGGCATTCAATGTATAACTAGCCTTTCGCTCTAAGGTGTCGGTAAATTTTTCAGTAAATAGATAAAACGCTACGGCAAATGCAATCAATAGCAAGACAAATGAAGAAACCAATATCTTTTTTAAATTTTTTGTCATAATCTAAAAAATTTTATGATTGCATTAAAAGCAAATATACAATGTTTAAACATTGAAAAATAAATTTTATGTTATTTTTGTATATCGCCAGGAACTTACAAGAGTATTTCATGGCTGGTATCATTGAACTTTACTATAAGTTTACCGTTATAAAAAAAAATTCACAGAAAATCTATCAAACGATTTTTAAGATTATTTTTAATCCGGATGAAAATATTATTAAGCATACTAACTATTTTGTTATTTGATCTTGGGAGTTCTGCACAGAACCGGCCCAAGATCGGCTTAACCTTAAGCGGAGGCGGTGCTAAAGGATTGGCGCATATTGGGATCTTAAAAGCAATCGACAGTGCAGGCTTAAAGATCGATTATATCACAGGAACAAGTATGGGAGCGGTTCTTGGAGCTTTATATGCTGTGGGTTATACCGGAAAAGAGATCGAACAATTATGTAAGCAAATGGACTGGGATAACTTATTGTCCAACCAGGCGCCATTGCGCGTATTGTCAATGGAAGAAAAAAACCAATATGCGAGGTTTGCGCTTGAACTTCCATATATCAATAAAAAAATAAAATTAACGACAGGTGTTATTCAAGGGCAGGAATTGAGCATAAAACTTTCAGACCTTTTCTTCCGTGTTTCACACATCCGCAACTTTAACGAATTCCCAATTCCATTCAAGTGTATGGCAACAGACCTGGAAACCGGGAACCTGGTTGTTTTGGATACAGGGAACATTGTAACAGCTATCCGTGCCAGTATGGCCATTCCATCGGTATTTACCGCAGTAACGGTTGGTGATAGAAAACTAGTGGACGGTGGACTAGTTAGAAATTTTCCCATTAAAAACGTTAAAGAAATGGGAGCTGACATTACTATTGGAAGTAACGTCAGCGGCGGCCTGTCAACAAAAGATAAAATAGTTAATCCGGTAGATGTCCTGATGCAGATGGCCTTTTTCAGGGAAGCAAGTGATTTTAAAGAAGAGTTACCAATTACAAACCACTACATATACATGCCGCTCCAGAAATACAACATGGGAAGCTTTGGAAGCAGCGCCGAAATAATGCTGGCTGGAAACGAAGCTGGCAGAAATTATTATCCGGAATTTAAAAAACTTGCAGACAGTGTTAATAGCTTAAGAAGGCAGGATATAAAATCACCCGGGAAAAATTCTGAGAAGAGAGTCTATATTACTTCTTACCAGGTGAATGGCCTACAAAAAACTTCTTCACCTTTCTTTATTCACCTGCTGGATTTTTACAGCAACAATTATTATACAGCTGCACAACTTGGAAAAAAAGTTCGCAGGGCGTATGGCTCACGCTATTATACCAGCGTAACTTATTCATTGAAATTCAGCGACAGCAATACTGCAAGAATTATTTTTGATGTTGAAGAAAATCCAAGCACCCTCTTAAAAGCAGGATTGTATTATACCAGCTTCAGGGGGATCAATATAAACCTAAATGTTACCACCCGCGATTTCATAATTCCTAATTCACGGATGATGTTATCAGTTTCCCTTGGTGAATCGATCCAGGTAGAAGCTGAACACCTTCAATACATGGGCAGGAAAAAAAATGTGGCGGTGATTACAGCTTTCAATATGGATCGCTTGATCATTGATAGCTATAAGGATTTTAAAAGAGATGGCTCGTATAAACAGGACATCTACAAAGGATATTTGAACCTGCAAAATAGTGGTAATAATAAAATTGCGGGTGGGATCGGAAGCGGACTGGAATATGTTCAACTCACACCATCTATACATTCAGGTAAGGAAACCCGCGGCAACTTCAGCTCAGTAAAAACCTATGCGTACTTTAATTTCAATAACCTTGACCAGTCATTCTATCCTACAAAAGGAGCCAGGATAAATTCTGAACTCGGCCTAATCTATAACCAGCATTACAATATCAGTGTTATGGAAAATGGCCAGGAAGTATCACCGGATCTGAATTTTGATAATTTCAGCCGTTTAACCATTGATGGAAACTTTTTTATCCCGGTAAAACACAGGCTTACCATGTTGGCAGAGTTTCAAACCGGGATAAACTTTACAAACAAACCCAATGAACTCAACAATTTCTATATAGGTGGTATTAATGGATCCTTTCGTAACCAGGTAAGGTTTGCTGGCCTGCAGGAAGCTACTATTAATGCAGCAACTGTGGCGGTGTTACAGGTGGGATTGCGCTACAATCTTTATAACAACATTTATGTGATAGGCCGTGTAAACGGATTGGTGAAAGATTTTGCGACGGAAAAAAATGCAACTTCGAACAGAACAGCATTAAGCGGTTATGCTATAACCTTTGCTTATAAAAGCCCTATCGGCCCCCTTGAATTAAGCGGCATGTATTCAGATCAAAGCAAGCGGATACAATCTTATGTAACCTTTGGAATACCATTTCGGTAAACATTGATACCTATTTTTATTTTTTTCTGATAAACCTGATTGCTTCAATTGTTAAATTAATCCCTATTTAACTGAATGGATTAAGTATTATTTCCAATGTGTTATTTTTTCTAATTGATAAACGTTTGCTACTTTTTTATTGGTACATTTATTATTTCAAATAAAAATAACATGATCCGCGTATTGTTCCTTATTGTTTTACTTACTACAAGTCACACTATTTTTAGTCAGCCAATTCAAAAAACAGTATATCCTGTCGTGATCTCGTTTCACAGTGAATGTTGCGGCGTTCCATCAGATAGTTCTTTGAGGATCTTTATTGACCACTTTAAGAAACATTATAAAATAAAGCGAATTACAGCTGACTATATAGGACCGATGGGTAGGGAAGGTGAATATTACCTGGGATTTAAACTACGGGAATTAAATAAAAAACAAGCCGGGTACTTTAAAACAAAAGTAAAAAAAATCAAAAAACTTCCGGGAGAAAACGGATCGCTCGTGGTAAGATTAAAAATGGAGATAGATCCACAGTCACTGCCTGGAAGGGCTGCCAGTAATAAGATCCTCTTTTAAGATGGAGTAATTATTCATCTGCCAAAATTTCAATGGCACTTTCATTTTGAACGCTAATCCCGGGAACCCCGTTAAAATTCGTAACCTTCCCTGTTACACAGATTGTTTTGCCCGATAAATATGAATCAGGCTGGTAACTAAAATTTGCAACAAATTCTTTGAAGATACTAATGCTGAAAACCTGGTTCGGGAATTTCTTATCAAGATTTATAAAAATATTTCCTTTAGAAGATAGTTTGGTACTTACCACGGTACCACATACTTTGATGTTCTCATTCTTACCTGCATAGTATTTCGCCTGCATGCTATTGAATGTATTCCGGGGTAAGCTGTCGGCACGCAATGGCAATACATCACCCTGTTCCCGCTCTCCTACCCACTTGTATATATCATAAGTACCTTCCACCGCAGCTTCTTCCTTATCATCGAGGTTATAAAAAAAATCAATTCCTGTAATTAATTCAATGCTATCAATTGTGGTTGCATAATTCATTACGGGGTATTCACATTCAGCATTAGGCATTACAAACCCAATTGCCCGATGATTGGATTCATCAAACACAACCTTAAAATATTTTTCCGGTATGGTTACCTTGTTGATCCCTCTTTCGATCTTTGGAAGCCCGGCTCGTAATACAGGACCGCTAACTACGTATAATTGGGAATGGTTTCTCACTACATATTGCCTAACAAGGTCTTCAAGTTCTGCCCATCTTCCCCTGTTCAATTTTGCAACCTGTGGCGACATATTTGAATAAAGATAGCTTTCAGACAATGCTTTTTTTGAATAACGAAAATCGGCGGAGGGCGCAAGATGGCCGCGATCATAGCCAAACGCATCGAACTTAAAAGTACTGTCAGCGTTCATAACCTTTAAGAAATAATCAGCTTCAACAGCAGATCCTGATCTGATCTTGTCATCAGGCCGAAAATCATTTGAGCGTCCCTCATTTCCATGGATCACGTCTGGAAGAATGATATGTGCTACCCATTTTGCCTGTTCATAGGGCTCGGCATAAACAAGTGCATATGCTGAATGATAAACTACTTCTTCTCCACTCATTAATTTAGGTAAACCCAATCTGTCAAGATCAGAATGGATCTTTTCAAATTTTAATTCCTCCAGTTTAGCAGTAACGCTATCCTGCTTTTTACCCAGGTATGCAAGTTCAGCCTCCGCCTTTTTTATCCGTTCAACAACAGATTGCGCATTTAAAGCAAATGGTAAAACCAAAAAAAGAAACAGGAGATTCATTCTCATATAATATTTTTCAAATTTCTATTTATTTATACCACCAAATAAAAAAAATGCATGGCTTAACAACCATATCTGAAGTTCAGCTTTTCTTTTTCTAATTACCTGAATATTTTGCCAAAAAATTCTTTCATTTCATTCCATGAGGCAGAATCTGCTGCGGCATTATATTCTATAGGCATGGAGAATTTTTTCCCGGTTTCTGTAGCAGCCGGATTTGTAAAAGCATGGGTCGCATTTGGATAAGACTTAAACGTATAACTATGACCGATAGAATCCATTTGTTTTTTAAATTGTGCGACTTCCTCATTGCTTATAAATTTATCAGCTTCCCCATGACAAACCAGCACCTCGGCTTTCAATAATTTTTTATCTGCAGGCACTCCAACCAGGTTACCGTGAAAACTCACAACACCTTTCAGATTCTCTCCAAGGCGAGCCATATTTAACACCAGTGCGCCACCAAAACAGTAACCAATAGCCGCAATTTTCGTGGTATCACCTATAGCATAACTTTTTGCCTTCGCAAGTGCTGCGTCAAATCGTCCTTTTGCAAATGCAGGGTTGGTATAAAACGGGGTAGCCATTTTCCCGGCAAGGTCTGGATTATCAGCAATCGCCCCGTTTCCGTATACATCAACCGCCATTGCTAAATAACCCATTGATGCAAGTTGTTTAGCCCTTCCCTTGCTATAATCATTCAATCCCCACCATTCAGGAATTACAAGCACAATAGGCCTTTTCTTATCCGTTGATGCATCATAAGCTATATAACTTTTCATTGTTTCTGTGTCTGCAGAATAAGAGACAATTTCTTCTTTGATCTGCGGGTTGCTCAATGTTGATCGTGTTGTATCGGTTTCTTTCACACTCGTTTCTGAAACTTTTCCGTTGTTGCAAGCTGCAAGAAAAGATACCATCACTATTAAGACAGCAAGTAACATGTAGATCTTTTTCATATCGATTTATTTATATTTTTTATTATCCAAAGTTCTTAAATAATACTAGATAATTTCAAAAATCACTTTATTTTCTGACCAAAACTTGTCTAACTCCAACATCCTGGTTTTAAAAAATGATATGAGCATAGGCCAATCTGATCTTTCAAATAAATTGACATCTCTAATAACCTGGAAGATCCTGCTAATATGCCTTCCATTCATTTCGGTGTTTTTTTCCCAATTCCATACAGCTTCATACATATGGAAAAACCCGGGAAATCTCTGAAAGTGCTGGAAAAATTTTAGCCTGGTTTCTTCATCAGGATGAGATATTTCAATACAAACAAATGCACGATTGTTATCTGCACCCATTCGGAAGTAAATATTTCTAACACCGGTTTTATAATTTATCCAATTGATCTTATTGCCGTCTGCAGATGGTATTGGCGACAAGTACCTTCCGAGGGCTGTCCAGAACTCCTGCTTTAAAACTGCCGTTTCTTGTTTAGTGTACATTTTTTAATTGGTAATAACAAAATCAGGCTTTCTTATAAAAGTGGAATTGTAGCTAAATCTTACTTTGGTGGAAAGATCTACTTTAAAATTACTTCGCATACCCTCTACGGTTCGTGGGAAATAATATCCTTTTAATTCTATTGTCCCGAAAACCAGGTTTTCATTCCTGGCACGAATTCCCGCACCGATTGCACTGTAGCCATCTATTTTAGAAAAGGATTGATTAGTGGGCTTTAAAAAAGAAGCATCCGCGAAAAGGAATGGTGCAAGCCTGAATCCAATGATTCTATTTAGGTTAAAAAATACTGTTTCCAGTTTGCCGGTAATTCTTTCATCACGACTTAAAGTATCATTCCCAAAATATGGCAGTCCAAAATCACTTCTTAATACCAAAGGCGGGTTCAATGAATAATTCAATTGCCGGGCAAAAGAAAAAGTAACAAAGTTGCGATTGAGCCATTTCGAATTCAATTTTCTCAATCGGGTAAAGTGATCAATACTCAATAACAGGTTTATATCCTCTAATTTACCCATGTTGTAATATCCGCCAACCCTGAATTTATAGGCACTGAAAATCTTCCTGGATGAAAATCGCGTTCCTTGAAATTCCAAGCCATAGTAAGGCCTCTTTCTACCATCAGTATTTGCCCATCCCGCTATAAGGCTCGCACTTAGTCCGACGGGCACATCCTCATTTCGTCCAAAAGCATAAATGAAATTTGTCCTATAAAAATTCTGCCTGTATAAGTTATAGGTGAATAAAACACCATTAACATTTGCGTATCTGTAATTATAAGCACTGTCGAATTTTACCGGCACCTTATCAAACTTGTGATAAAAAGTACGGCCGGCAACAAAATGCCGAAGGCGTTTTTCTGAATCTCTTCCCTTGCTGTTTTTGTAGCCAATATTGTATCCGGCCCAGATATCAACGTTACTAAACCTGTAAGCATAATCCTGCAGGTAAATCGAATCTCCAAGGTAAGCATTGAATGTCCTGTTGCTTGAGAGGTCCATCTGTGCTGTCCATTGCGTATATCGGTTCACGAATGGTTTTTCAAGCCTGGTGTATATGGTATTCTCCTCAAACCTCCCACTATTATACGCTTTTTGAAAGGTGTTCAATCCAGCACTATAATTAAGAAAGGTCCCCTTAATATTTCGGATTATAAATTCTGCACCTAACCCTCCCCGTGGGTTTCGGTCCTTATCAAATATCCCGCTAACAGATATCTGTGATCCGGAACCACCCAGGTTTTCCTCCCGGACCTCAGTCCTTAACCGTTTACTGTTCACATTTAAATTTCCACCAATAGAGAATACATCTCTTGTTATCACTACTATGTCTACCGAATCCGTAGCACCTTCCGAACCTGATACCACGATAAGTGCGTCCTGGAAAAATGGCTGGTCACGCAGAAACCGCTCATTATCGGAAGCGAGTAATGGTAAAAATTTATCTCCCTTTTTAAGAAATAAATAATTTCTAATGATACTTGTCCGCGTATTAGCGTGAAAAGTGCTCGCAATCCTGGTGGCCAAATTTCTTTTTACAACCGATGTATCATCAATGCTTTGATTTAACCGAAGGGGCAATATCTCTATTGATCTTATATATTTGCCCGCATACTTTAAAAATGGATTTACGATCTTAACCGGCTCAGTTTCGGGATTTCTCAAAATGGTTTTGCTTAATCGTCCAAGCAAGCCCTTTTGCCGGGCTAAAAAGAATGTATCCTGCTCAGCTTTTTTTTCCTGTGCAAAGACACTTTCATTGAGGTGAAAAATAGAGGTCAAAAAAAAGATACAGAAAACCAGGTTCTTTACCATTAAACAGGTTGATTATTAATTGCTGTGCAAATCTATTTAAATCAAGGCAGATAGGTACAATTAAACAAATACTATACCATGCAATTGGGAACCGGCAACGGGTTGCGGGATAATATCAACTGAAAACAGATCTAAACACTTTCTTTTCTCATTGCTGCGGCTTTCATTTCTGAAGCAGTTTCAGACCCAAGATATTTTTCGATCAACCCATGAGCAAAATAAATTAGCGGGGTAAGTAAGATCGCAACAATAAACTTATAAATGTAATTCCCGGTGCCTGTAACAAACACCTGGTGCATGCTCCATGGCTCTCCCTGCCCGGACTGTATCCTCTTTCCAATATAGAAGGCAATAAATAATACTACGAAACTATCAACCAGTTGGGATACGATCGTTGATCCGGTAGCACGCAGCCACATATTTTTATCTCCGGTCATCCTTTTTATACGGTGAAAAACCAGCACATCAAGCAGCTGCCCGATCAGGAATGCGATAATTGAGCCGATGATGATCCACAACCCCTGGCCAAAAATTCCTTTAAATGCATCATTCGGCCTATCTATACCGTTACCTATTGAAAAATATTCCGATGGTGCCAGATGAATTGCGGCATTGTAAATCAGGAAAGAATAACTTATCAGGCCTATGGCTATGTAAGAAAGAAATTTAACTCCACGCGGACCATAATATTCATTGATTATATCGGTCATAATGAATACAACGGGCCAGAGAAGCACGCCCGCAGTAAGATGAAAGCTGAACGGCGAGCCAAACAATTGTATGTTGGCCCGTTTCACCCCTAATGTATCTTCCATTGAAAATATCTTAACTCCGATCACCTCAGCTATCAAAGCATTTGCTATAAAGAATCCACCCAGGATAATGAATAGCCTGGTACTTTTACTCCTAAGAATGTTGTGTATCATTTTTAATAATTACTGAAGAAAAAATAATATACCTGTACAGGAAAAATCAAGATATTAAAAATTACTATCCACCGCGGAAGAAACTGAAATCTATTCCTGATCCATAAATAAAATGAGATTAAAACAAACACGATATTTAAAAAGATAGCTCCATAACCAAGTATCACCAAGGTGCTTTCCAACGGTTGAAATGATATGGCTCCGTCGAAATTCCCTTTAGCTCTTTTTGACATCTCCACTAACCTCAGGATTGCTGCGATGATAAAACAGCAGTTACAAATGCAAACGATCCGTGTGAAAAAACGCAAGGTTAAAAATATTTTGAATTATGAATTATGAATTTTGTAACTTATAATCTACTTTTCTCAAACCTCAAACCTCATTTCTTTCCACTCAACATCGGCACAAAAGAAAAATTATGAAATGCTTCTTCGAATATACTACCATCTGGTTGTTTAGTGAGACGCAACATTCTCTGGTGCTCACCTTCATCTACAGGGATCACCATTTTACCGCCAGGTTTTAATTGCAATATAAGCTTTGGTGGAATGAATGGTGCTGCTGCCGTAATGATCACCATATCGAACGGAGCGTATGTCGGTAAGCCTTCAAAGCCATCACCATAAAAGAATTTAATGTTAGGATAACGGTTCTTTAAAACAAAATTCTTTGTCTTTTCATACAATGCTTTCTGCCTTTCGATGGTAAAAACTTTTGCCCCCATTTCTGCAAGAACAGTGGCCTGGTAAATACTGCCTGTACCGATTTCCAAAATCTTATCCTGAGGCTTCACTTGCAATAATTGCGTCTGGTATGCAACGGTATACGGCTGAGAAATGGTTTGCCCTTCTGATATAGGAAATGCCCGGTCCTCGTATGCAATATTGTCTAATGCCGTATCGAGGAAATAATGACGGGGAATATTATTCATTGCATCAAGCACACGGTCATCAGTGATGCCTTTATCGTGCAAATGATCCATTAATTTCTTTCGGAGCCCTTTATGACGATATGTATCTTCAAATCTTCTCATTCGCAATGCGAGTTAAAAAAAGCCAGGCAGTCCTGACTCGTATTTGATCACCTCCTTTTAAATATGCGTATGCTCCTCAAAAAAACTGTTCTCGCCTGAGTCCCTGATCTCAACAGCTCGTAAGTGTCTTCTGTTTTACAACTATTTATTTCACGCCAAGATCTTTTTCTATTCGGGCTATTTTTTTATCCAATTCCTTTTCTTTCTCTTCAAAATCTGCAGCACTGTCAAGCTTTGTATTCACACTGAAGTAGTATTTGATCTTTGGCTCCGTTCCACTTGGCCTTGCAGAGATCTTACTTCCGTCGGCGAGGATGAATTGAAGCACATTGCTCTTAGGCAGATCGATCTTCCATTCTTCCCCGGTTACAAGATTTTTTCCTGCCTGCAATTCGTAATCTAACAATTCTGTAACTTCTATTCCATCTATTTTTTGGGGAGGATTAAGCCTGTCCTCCTCCATCATCTTTGCAATTTCTGCTGCCCCGTTCATTCCCTTTTTAGTTATGCTCACCAGGCTTTCTTTATACAGCCCATATTCAACATAAAGGTCCAGCAGTTTATCGAAAAGGCTACGGCCCTTATTCTTTTCATACGCTGCCATTTCGCAAATGATCGCCACTGCACTCACTGCATCTTTGTCGCGGATTTTATCACCGATCATCAGGCCAAAGCTTTCTTCGCCACCAATGATGTAATTCTCTTTACTTTCTTTTTCTTTAATAAGGGAGGATATCCATTTGAAACCTGTCAATACATTGTAGCATGAAACACCATTAGCTTTTGCTATCACGTCGATCATATCTGTTGTAACAATGGTTTTGATCACCATGTCATTGGGCTTTGCAATTCCTTTTGCTTTGCGTGCCTCGATCATATAATTAAATGCAAGCATCGCTGTCTGGTTCCCATTCATTAATATCCATTCTCCATGATTGTTCTTCACACCAATACCAACCCTGTCGGCATCCGGGTCTGTACCTAATAATATATCTGCATCCAGTTCTTTGGCTTGTTTGAGACCAATGCTCATCGTTTCTGTTTCTTCCGGGTTCGGATAAATTACAGAGGGAAAATTTCCATCGGGCTTGCTTTGTTCTTCTACGATATGAACGTTGTCGAAACCATAGCGGCTAAGCGCTGCCGGTACCAGCATGATCCCTGTGCCATGGATCGGTGTGTATACAATCTTCAGGTCATGCTGCGCTGTGCACACTTCCGGGTAAATACTTAATCCTTTAACCATATCGAGGTACAGCTCATCAACTTCTTTTCCAATGATCGTTATATTGCCTGCACCACCATCCCATTTAACATCGTCAACCGATGCGATCTTTTCAACCTCCGTGATCACGTTCTTATCATGCGGCGAAACCATTTGCGCACCGTCATCCCAATAAGCTTTATAGCCATTGTATTCTTTGGGATTATGGCTCGCGGTACAGACAACTCCACCCTTACATCCAAAATGCCTGATGGCAAAACTCAATTCAGGAGTGGGCCGCAATGACTCAAACAGGTATACTTTGATCCCATTGGCTGCAAAAACATTTGCAGTGATCTCTGCAAAACTTCGACTGTTGTTCCTGCAATCATGTGCAACTGCAACACTAATGTCATTGCCACAGCATTGCTTCAGGTAATTTGTATACCCCTGTGTGGCCATTCCGACAGTATATTTATTCATCCGGTTTGTTCCAACGCCCATGATACCACGCAGTCCCCCGGTTCCGAATTCCAGGTTCCGGTAGAATGATTCTTCCAATTCACCAGGATTTTCATTTTGCATTTGGCGAATTGCTTCCTTTGTGGCATCGTCATAATTTCCATTTAACCAGGTATTGATCTTGAGTTCAATATTTGCATCCATATTTTACATTTAACATCTTCAAAAATATAATATTCGTACCTGAATAACACAACTTACTGCTATTTTTGTTTTTTATGTACCAAACATCAATTCATTATTCAACTTCAGAGGCGTCGCACTCTTGTACAGTAAAATACCTGGCCAGCATTTTTTTTTCTCTTACACTTTTCTATCAAAGCCATTCGCAGGATACATCAGTCTTAATTAAGCATGAAAAAATAAAGACAAATAACATTGTTTGTTCAGAAAATGTTTCCTCCTATCCATATAATAAAACGAGGGTAAAGATCGTGGGTATTGGAAATGTGGCAGGCTATAGCGCTGCAATGATAGGGTTGTATGCAACCTGGTATAAAGATTATCCGCAGACGAACTTTCACGCTTTCAATGATGTTGATGAATGGAAACAGATGGATAAGTTAGGTCATGTTTACAGCGCATATGCCGAAAGTAAGGCAAGCATGGAGTTGTGGCGGTGGACAGGTATCAACAGAAAAAAAAGAATATGGCTGGGCGGATTAAGTGGTGCGGTTTACCAAACAGTTATTGAAACACTTGACGGTTTTAGCAGTGAATGGGGCTGGAGCTGGGCAGATTTCGGTGCAAATATTCTTGGCAGTGGAATGCTCATATCACAAGAACTGGCCTGGGATGAACAGCGAATACAAATGAAATGGTCCTTTCACCGAAAAAATTACAGTGACCATTCGTTAAATAGCCGTAGCGACCAGATCTTTGGTAACACCACCGTTGAAAGATTTTTAAAGGATTACAATGGGCAAACCTATTGGATCAGTACCAACATCCATTCATTTTTTCCTCATTCAAAAATTCCTGCCTGGCTGCAGGTTTCTGTGGGCACCGGTGTTGAAGGATTATTTGGAGCAAGGGAAAACCGCGGACTTGATAAGGCAGGAAATGTAATTTTTTACCGACCGGAAATTAAACGATACCGGCAATGGTATCTTGCCCCCGATATAGATCTTACAAAGGTAAAAACGAATAAAAAAGCAATTAGACTCGCCCTGGATGTTTTGAACATTGTAAAATTTCCAACACCGTCTTTAGAATTTTCGAAAGGAAAGATGAGATTGAATTGGTTGCACTTTTGAGGGAGTTGAAAATCGTTTAAGGGTTTCAGAGGTTCAAAAAGTTAAAGAGATTTCCCACGATTAAAAATAGCTTGTAGCTTGTAGTTTTCCACCTAAAAAGCAATAATAAAATCCTTCATCTGCGGTTTTACCGGTCTATCATTCCAGTTAAGCGAGAATATTTTATCGATGGACTTGATCAGTTTTTGAAATGAATCCGGCTTGCAGATATAATAGCTTGCACCATGTTCGTACATCTGGTTGATAGCATCTTTTTGACAGGAAGTCGAAAAAACTACAACAGGAATATTTTTCAACCGTTCGCTCTTTTTGATCTCCTTCAGGCATTCTAACCCATTTTTTCTTGGCATATTTAGATCCAGGAAGATCAGGAAAGGATGTGGTAGTACTTCTTTGACAAGAATATCCATCAAATGTTCACCGTCATGAGCCATTGTAACCTGGGTAGTTTGATCTACCGATTTCAGGGCTTCTTCGAATAACATTCGGTCATCCGGATCATCATCAGCAAGGAATATGGTTTTGGTTGTCTGATCAGAGGTCCTATTCATTTCCAAATATATATAAGTATTGCTCTAAAAGTTGTCGTAATAATACTTAATAGTAAAAATTACAAAGAACTGACAAAAGTATAACCTATAAATTTAGTAACTAATGCTTAATTTTTTTATCAAAATATCAGTCTAAAAAAGCACCCATTATTTCGTTTTCCTTCACTTCCACGACAATATTCTGTTGTTGGGTTGTAGAAATTGACAAACCAACATAATCCACAGCAATTGGAAATTTCTTATGTGTTCTTTCTACCAGGGCAAGCGTTTGAATTTGTTGTGGCATTTGTTCAAGTAATGGCTTTAATGCATAAAGCATTGTTTTGCCGCTATTAGCTACATCATCTATCAGTAAGATCGTTTTATTATTAAAATCGATTGATTCACTTAAGCGGATCTCTTTGGGAGATTTTTTATCAAGCCATAGATCTATCACTTTTACTTCATGTCCAAAGATCTCCTGCAGGTAGGCTGCAATTTTATATGCAATGAATATCCCGTTTTCTTTTATTCCAATCAGGACTAGGGAATTCGTTTCTCTATTTCTTTCAGCAACTTCCAATGCCATACGGCGCAATTTTTTATCTGCCGTTTCTTTGTTCAATATCATTTAAGAAGATTTACAGGATAAGATAAACACCATGTTCAAAATTATCAAATCTATGACACTTAAAAATTAAATACTTTATCTTAGCCGCTCGAATGAGCAATATGGAATACGTTCAACAAGCCGTGTTTATTTTATTAGCCGCTTCAGCTACCTGGCTCTTTTCAAAGAACATTCTACAGATAAGAAGAAACATTTTACTAGGCAAGGATGAAGACCTCACAAATGATCCTGCCACCCGCTGGAAAATTATGCTGCTATTGGCTTTCGGACAAAAGAAAATGTTTAGAAACCCTTTGGTAGCGGTCATGCATTTTATAATTTATGCAGGGTTCATCATTATTAACATAGAAGTTTTGGAAATCGCACTTGATGGGATCTTTGGCACC
>JBDSDG010000182.1:0-5252 GCA_039920685.1 Ferruginibacter sp. | reverse complement strand
ATTCCTGGAAAAATTACTTGAAATTGAAGTGCCGGAAATATTCGACGGCCTGATAGTTGTTAAAAAGATCGTGCGGGATCCGGGAGAGAGGGCTAAGGTTGCGGTTGAAAGTTATGATGACAGGATCGATCCGGTTGGTGCATGTGTTGGTATGAAAGGTAGCAGGATACATGGAATCGTAAGAGAACTGAAGAACGAAAATATTGATGTCATAAACTGGACCGCTAATACGCAATTGCTCATACAGCGTTCCTTGACCCCAGCAAAAATCACCAGCATTGATTTGGATACAGAGAAATTGCATGCAAATGTATTTCTAAAGCCAGACCAGGTTTCTTTAGCCATTGGCCGTAGGGGTGTTAATATAAAACTCGCCTGTGAACTTACCGGTTATGAGATAGATGTGTTCCGTGATAACGAAGGCGAAGAAGATGATTTTGACATCAACCTGGATGAGTTCACTGATGAGATCGAAGGGTGGGTTATCGATGAATTAAAAAGAGTAGGTTGCGATACCGCACGCTCGGTGCTTGACCTTACAGCAGAGGACTTAGAGCGCAGGACAGATCTGGAGAAAGAAACCATCGATGATGTGAGAAGGATACTAAAAGAAGAATTTGAAAAAGAATAAAGGCATATATGATGTATGATTCAAGAGGTATAATTTTATCACACATCACACATCATAAATTTTAAAGATCTAGTAATAATACGAATGACAGAAAAAACTATAATACTTCCACGGGCAATGAAAGCCTCCATTGAATTCAATGTGAGTAAGGATACTCTTGTTGAATTTTTACAGGGAAAAGGCTTTAGCACAGATGATTTGCAACGTGATTTTAAGCTTACGGAAGATATGTACCGTGTAGCCCAGGCAGAATTCCAGCAGGACAAAGCTGCTAAGGCAAAAGCACAGCAGATCGACCTTCCTAAAGGTATTGGTGCAAATGAACAGAAGAAGAAAAGGGATGAAGAAGACCTTTCAATAAAGAAAAAGGAAGAAAAGCCTAAACCCAAAGAAGTCCCGGTTCCGGAAACTCCTAAAGAAGAACCTGTTGCAGTTCAGCCAATTCCAGAAGCTGAAATAGAAGACAAATCGGCGGCACCAAAATATGAAGAAAATGGTAAGCCACAACTGGCGGAGATCTCAAACATACATGCACCGGAACTGGAATCGCCAAAAGTTCTTGACAAAATAGACCTGGAATCAATTGATTCTTCAACCCGTCCTAAGAAGTCTGCAAAAAAGGACACTGCTGAAAAAGGAAAGAAAGCAGCAGAAGTGAAAACGGAAGAGCCTGCAAGCGCTGTTCCCGTAATTGAACCGGAAATAGAAGATCTGAAAGCTGCAGGGCCTGCATCAGCTGAACCTCCTCAGATAGAAAATATCCAGGCGGAAAAGTTAACCGGTCCGAAGATATTAGGTAAAATAACATTACCGGTTGATAGCGATACACGGCCGAAGAAAGAATCTCTGGAAGATAAGCGCAAGCGCAAGCGTATTCCTATTGAGAAAAAGCCAGGAGCCCCTGGGCAGCAGGGACAAGGTATGCCTCCACGAGGTAACCGGGCAATTCCCGATGGCCGGAATTCTGGTCCGCAACGTCCACCTGCAGGAAGTAATCGCTTCCAAAGGCCAGGACAGGGTGGTACTCATGGAGCTCCGGCAAAAAGAGAAGATAAAATAATTGACGCGAAAGAGATCCAGGAGAAATTAAAACAAACGCAGGCAAAACTTGCCGGTTCTGGCGGAAGGGGAAAAAGCCTGAAGGCAAAATATCGTAAGGCGAAGAGAGAGGAAATGGCAGAGCAGCAAGGCGCAGCAGGTGTTGAAGGCAATAAATTACAGGTCACCGAATTCATATCAGTAAGTGAGCTTGCCGGTTTGATGGAAGTAAGCTTTGCAGATATTATCAGTAAGTGTATGAACCTCGGGATCATGGTTTCAATTAACCAGCGATTAGAGGCCGACGTTATTGAGCTAGTTGCAAGTGAATTTGATTTTGAAGTAGAATTTATAGGTGTAGATGATGCTGCTGAACTGGAGGAAGATGACGAAGATGATGCACCGGAGCACCTGAAGCCCAGGCCACCGATCGTTACGATCATGGGACACGTTGATCACGGTAAAACATCTTTGCTGGATTATATAAGGCACACAAATGTGATCGCAGGTGAGGCTGGTGGAATTACGCAGCATATTGGCGCCTATGAAGTAACTACAAAGGATGGGCGGGCCATCACTTTCCTCGATACACCTGGTCACGAAGCGTTTACAGCTATGCGTGCCCGTGGTGCAAAGGTTACTGATATCGCGGTTATAGTTGTTGCAGCAGATGATGCAGTGATGCCCCAGACAAAGGAGGCGATATCTCACTCACAGGCTGCAAACGTTCCAATGATATTTGCTATTAATAAAATGGATAAAGACGGGGCAAATCCCGAAAAGATAAAGGAACAGCTTTCAACGATGAATATACTGGTTGAGAGCTGGGGTGGTAAATTCCAAAGCCAGGAAATAAGCGCTAAATCCGGTATGAACGTAGATCTTTTACTGGAAAAAATATTACTTGAAACCGACATTCTTGAGTTAAAGGCAAATCCTGTTAAGCATGCATCCGGTACCGTTATAGAGGCATCTCTTGATAGAGGCCGTGGCTATGTTGCAACGATACTGGTTCAGAACGGTACTTTAAAGCAAGGGGATATGATAGTATCCGGCCAGTATTTCGGTAAGGTTAAAGCGATGTACAATGAGCGTAACCAGCGTGTGGAAGTTGCGCCTCCGTCAACACCCGTGTTGATATTAGGCCTTAACGGCGCACCACAAGCAGGTGAAACATTCAAAGTATTTGAGAATGAATCAGACGCAAGGGGAATGGCGAACAAGCGTGGCCAATTATTGCGTGAGCAGGGGATGCGTGCAAGAAAGCATATCACACTTGATGAGATAGGCCGTCGTCTTGCACTTGGTAACTTTAAAGAACTCAATGTAATTATTAAAGGTGATGTGGATGGTTCTGTGGAAGCATTGAGTGATTCGTTACAAAAGTTAAGTACAGAAGAGATCGTTATAAAAGTAATTCATAAGGCAGTTGGTGCGATCACGGAAAGTGATGTCACACTTGCCAATGCATCCGATGCGATCATTATTGGATTTAACGTGCGTCCATCTTTACAGGCAAACAGGCTTGCTGAAAGCGAATCAATACAGATCAAATTATACTCTATTATTTACAACGCGATCGAAGAGATCAGGAGTGCCATGGAAGGAATGCTTGAGCCAGGAATTGAGGACAAGACACTTTCGAATGTTGAGATACGTGAGACCTATAGGTTTGATAAAGCAACCGTTGCGGGATGTTTTGTACTTGATGGTAAGATCGCCCGTAACAACCGTATCCGCCTGATAAGGGATGGTATTGTGATCTTCACAGGAGAATTGGCAAGCCTTAAGCGCTACCGTGATGATGCAAAAGAAGTTACCGCAAACATGGAGTGCGGATTGGTAATTAAGAATTACAATGATGTGAAGGTAGGAGATATTGTGGAAGCGTTTGAAGAAATGGAAGTGAAGAGAACGTTATAAGTTTTCAAAAGTTTCAAAGGTTCAAAACGTTCAACAAGTTCAGGGTTCATTCTCCTAAACGTTTGAAACTTCTAAATCGTCTGAAACATTTTAAACTTTGCTTTGGCAATCTTTTGTTAAATGAATTTTCAAAAACCTGTATATGTATGTACAGGTTTAATTTTACCGGCACTCAATTGATCATCGAATAACATGGCACATAAATTAATATTCACTGTTTTATTATCATGCATTTTTTCCGCACTTTTTGCACAACCGAAAAGAGTTGTAGCAGATAAGATCGTGGCTGTGATCGGCAATAAAATAGTTTTAAAGAGCGATATCGACAATAGCCTTATAGATATGCAGCGCCAGGGAATGGAACTACCTCCCGATGCAAGGTGTTTAACGCTTGAACAAAGCATGGGCATCAAAGCATTGGTATTGCAGGCAGAAAAAGATTCATTGCCAATAACAGATGAAGAGGTTGAAACGGATATCGATAACCAGATACGTTATTTTATCAGCCAATATGGATCAAAAGATGAATTGGAAAAGGTCGCTGGGAAATCGATTTACCAGTTAAAGGAAGATTTTAAAGAAGGATTTCGCGACAGAAAACTCGCGGCATCAATGAGGAATAAAATAGTAGAGGATATCAGGATCACACCCAATGAGGTTAAGAATTATTTTGACAGGATCCCGACCGATAGCCTTCCATTATATGAAAGCGAAGTTGAGGTCGGGCAGATCGTGGTGTATCCTAAGGCAAGCCGGGATGCAGAGCAGTATTGCGTTGAACAATTAGCTGATTATAAAAAGCAGATCGAAAGTGGTAAAAGCTTTGCTGCAATTGCAGCATCCTATTCAGAAGATCCGGGCAGTAAGGATAAAGGTGGCCAATATGATGTTAACCGCAATCAGAAAGATCTTGATCCAACCTGGCTGTCAAAGGCTTTTTCATTAAAGGAAGGACAAGTTTCTAACCCTTTTAAATCGAAATTTGGATATCATATCATCCAACTTGTTAGCCGTGCCGGCGATGATGCTGTTGTCCGTCATATCTTAAAAATCCCACAGGTAACGCAATATGAAATGAAGGAAGGCTATGATAAGCTTGATTCAGTAAGAGCAAATTTGATAGCCGGAACACTTGAATTTGGAACAGCAGTTTCAAGGTATAGTAATGATGAGGCCAGCAAGTTCACAGCAGGAATGATCCAGGGCCGGGAAGGAACTTTTTTAACCATTGATCAACTTGACAAAGACATGGTTGGTATGATGAAAGATCTTAGGGTGGGAGAATATTCATTACCTGTTGAATTCACAGACGAGAGAGCAAAGAAAGGGGTAAGAATTGTTTATTTGAAAACCAGGACCGAACCGCATAGAGAAAACATGAAGGATGATTATGGTAAAATAGCTCAAAGGGCACTGGAAGAAAAAAAAGAGAATGCACTCGAAAAATGGTTTGGGGATAAGATCAAGACCTACTACATAAAGGTCGATGAAGAATATAAAGATTGCAAGGCAATAGAGAAATGGATCGAAGTTGCTAATTCCAGCAATAAAAAATGACAGGAAATAAAATAATTAAAAAAAGCGGGTGTTATTTTACATCCGCTTTTTTATATTACTCAATTGGCATAGTTTTAAATGAAAATATTGGTAGTGAATAAAA
>JBDSDG010000181.1:0-5995 GCA_039920685.1 Ferruginibacter sp. | reverse complement strand
CTAAATCCAAGTGCTGTATTATTTCCACCAGTAGTATTTTCATATAAAGAGGTATAGCCTATTGATGTGTTCGATGATCCGGATGAATTATTGTAAAGTGAGTAATTTCCTGCAGCAGTATTCTGACTACCTGTATTTGACGCCAACACCGAAGACCCTTTTAGAGAACTATGCCCAATAGATGTATTTTCCAGGAATGCTCCCGTAGAAGAATTGCTTGTATTGTATTGCGAATTATATCCTACTGCAGTACTGCCTGTACCATTCACAAGACTGAACATTGCCCCCTCTCCAATCGCAGTATTTTAGTTTCCATCAACATTCATTGATAATGCCTGGAAACCAAAAGCTGTATTGTCTCTGGCGAATGCCGAGTTTACATTCCCAACCTGGTAACCGAAATAGGTGTTAGCAGGATATGCATAATCTATCCTGCCTGCCTTCTGGTTATTGACCTTGAAGTTAAGTGCAGCACTATTGGTTGTTCCAATAAAATGTAATGCATCATTTATTCCGCCATTGCCCGTTAATGACCATCCGCTGGAAGCAATTGTTTGCGGCTCCCATTGTAATAAAGAGCTATTATAACCCAGCACCTGTCCGTTTGCGGGGGCACTGGCCGATACATTTCTATTTCTTAATCTAACCACGGAGTTCGCAATAATCGTCCCTGTAACATCCCCTGCAAGTGAGGGAAGGTTCGCAGCTGGCAAAACCCCGCTTACATCTGAAGTGAGCGAAACTGCGCTATACGTAGGTGTGCCAGATGCATTCCCATGTAACAAAGTTGTAGTGGTTCCTGCAAGCCCTTGCACGATGGAAGTTCCGTTGGAGACCATTATACCGGAACCCGATAATGCTGTGGATGAATTGGTACCTCCATTTACAATCCGTAAAGTACTATTGACCTCTGTTTGCAAATTGGTGGTTCCTGTGGTAATGCCTGTACCATTTCCACGCAGTGGGCCATTGAGTGTTGTGCTTACTAAAATATTTCCAGAACCTGTAACAGGAGAATTGCTTACCGTAAAACCTGCCGGCATGGAAAGGCCAACAGATGTTACTGAACCTCCGCTGTTATTATCTGGTGACGGCAGCCATAAGCTTCCATTGTATTTAAGAACCTGTCCGGTAGTTGCACTTGTTGTGTTTCCTAATAGTGAACCATTTATACTTGCCACGGTAGGATTAGGATAATTGCCTGAAAGATCTCCGGATGCACTTCCCGCAGAGCTGCCTGCAAATAATGCATACGGAACACTAAGCATTTGAGTAGTTCCCATGGTTACAAATGAAGATCCACCCGTAATATCTAATTCTACCTGGAGAAATTTGCCACCGGTACTCCAGGCAATCGATGAAAAGGTTCCAGATAAAGGTGTGCCAGTTCCAATGTTTAAAGTTATAAGGCCAAGCGCATTGCTCATTACGAGGTGACTTTCGGAGTAAACAACGGAACCTGCCGCACTGAGATTATGAATACTTAATCGAAGAGACACATTTTGATTGGGAATGATCTTCCCTTGATTGTCACGAACCACAGCCTGGTATGATATTGCCTGGGGGATCTGTGAATAAAGTAATTCAGTTTTTACGGTAAGCAGGGCAAATAAAATCAATCCTATGAATATTCTCATAATTCGGTGTTTTATCTTGTAAAATATAGTAATGTTTTTAAGTTAGTGATCCAGGAGAGGGTACTACGTTTATCGTTGGGATTGGATGAAGATTGTGTTTCAAATATATGTTTTTTCAGGTAAGCTGCAAACTAATTACGCACTAAGCGGCAAAGTGGCCAACGAAGATGCATTTTATTACTTTCCTGATTTATATGCGATCGTTTTAAATTAAAAATGCGTTTCTTTATATACATCGCTTTGCATAGACCACTCATGATATAAAACGTTGCGGCAAGCCACAAATAACTGACCTTATTTAAAAATTAGTGATGAAAATTTTTGAAAAAGAAGAACCTCAACCGGTAGAAGTAGCCACCTGTTTTGTTTGTAGTGAGTGTGTACATATATCCTGGTTTCTCGGCGACTAAGTAATGAATGATTTGATTCATCTAAATTTATAAGTTATAAAGTTTTGTGAACTTGGCAACGCCAGGTGAGTATTTAAAAAAAATAATTAAATGTATAAATATGTCAGAAATACAAAGATCATTACCGAAATGGATACTTATTGTGTCGGCACTTATTGCATTACTTGAAATATCGGTAAGTATATCGTTATGCGTTTCGCCACAATCAGTTTTAGAAAAAGTTGACCTTAATGCAAAAGGAGTTGACTACCTGATCTACATGTGGGCTTCCCGTCAGTTTGCATTAGGATTTATTTTTGGATATGCTTCATTCAAAAGATCAATTTCAATGCTCACCATTGCCTATATTTTCTTCCTGGTGATGATGGTTGGCGATCTGCTCATAGGAATTTCACAAAAAGAAAATGCACTGATCATTGGCGCAATGGTAATGTGCATTATTTCTTCCTTAATGATATTTGCAATAAACAGGAGAAAATAATAAACATGAAAAGGATAAAAAATATACTAACAATAAATATACAAAAATGAAAAAAGTAACTGGAATTGGAGGTGTTTTTTTTAAATGTAAAGATCCAAACGCTATTAATGAATGGTATAAAAAAAACCTTGGGTTTGATACCACCCAATATGGTACCAGTTTTGAATGGCGGCAAAGTGAAGATAGCACTAAGAAAGGCCTTACACAGTGGAACCCGTTTGCAGAAAAAACAAAATATTTCGAGCCTTCAACAAAGGACTTTATGATAAACTATAGGGTGGAGAATTTAGTATCCCTGGTAGAAGAATTAAGAAAAGCAGATGTGACAATCCTGGACAGTATTGAGACATATGATTATGGAAAATTTGTTCATATTTTAGACATCGAAGGAAATAAAATTCAATTGTGGGAACCCATTGATTAGACTATCAGTAAGAGTCCATCAAGTTATAAACCTAAAAATGAAACACCTTTTTACATTGATCGGATTATTTGTTTCCGGCTGTTTATTTGCCCAGGGAAATAATTGCGATAGCATTGCCTGGGCAAAGGACCGGAAACTTATGTGGACAGATTTTAGAGCAACGCCTGATACAAGTATCAAAGATGTTGCCTTATCAGCTATACGTCTTCAAAAAAAATGGAAACTTGTTGGTGATACCGTGTCAATAAACATTTACAGCTATTTCAGGCCATGTTATGCGTGGAGCAAATCTAAAGATTCCGATACATTATTAATGCACGAACAGGGACATTTTAATATTTCTGAATACTTCAGAAGAATGATGATAAAAAAACTGTCTGAACAGAATTTCAAGCGCAGGAACCTCGCTAACGATATACAAACAATTTACCTTGATATTAATTCTCAACTAAAAATGTTCAGTGAACTTTATGATGCTAAAACCGATTTCAGCAGAAACAGGGGTGCACAAATTGAATGGACTGGCAAGATCATGTCTATGATAGATTCACTTGAAGCATTCGCGGACATTAATATCAGAAAATTCGTAACAGAATAATTAAGGAGGTCACCAACTGTTCACCATATCAGTACAAGTTTAGATTGATACCCTGGATATTGCGAATTTTATCGTCAGGACCTTTTACTTTAATGTTATCAAAAACCACATTTGATCCCGGTAAACAACGAATCATTAAATTTTTGATCGGCTTTAAATTATTACTTGTGATGAAACCTTTTTCTACACTTTAAATCCAGCCTCAGAAAAATATACAGTAGCACTTACAACTACTAAATGGGTATTGAATTCAAAGGATTCATTAATCCTTGAATGTAATTTTACTAAGTGAAAGGATTGTTACAATTATAATAAGAAACTGTAGCACAGCATGGTTCAGAATATTAAAGGTTCCCAATTTCTTGTCACAAGAGAAATGCACCTTCAGTTTTCTCAATTAATTATTATTTTAGAGAAACAATTTTATCATGGCTTTCAACGAAAAAATAGCTAATAGGATAAGACAGGCTTTGGCAGACGTTCCAAATGTGGAAGAAAAAAGAATGTTCAGAGGCATCGCATTTATGGTGAACGATAAAATGTGTATAAATATAGGCGGTGATGAAATGATGTGCCGGATCGATCCATTACTTCATCAATCAGCAATAAAAAGAAATGGTTGTTCTGGCATGGTCATGAAAGGCAAAGAATTAAAAGGCTGGATAAAGATCACAGTAGATGGTATGAAAAGTAAAAAAGATTTTGACCATTGGATTGGCCTTGCGCTTGAATTCAACAAAAAAGCAAGGTCATCTAAAACCGGCAAAGCTTAATAGCAGCTAGCGTGTTTCTTCTTCCCTGTTGCGTGCTTTTTCTTCCACGAGATGCTTTAATGCATGCAACATATCTGCCCAACTTTTACCAGGAGAATTATTTGAGGCGCCGGCCTGGGTTAGTTTAAGCTCGCAGCCATTGAGGGTTGGAAAAATGTGAATGGTAACAATTGATTCTCCTGGAAATTGTTTGGGAACATTTAATGTCAAAACAAGTTGCAAGGGTTCTTCAATTTCTTGGTATTTACCAAAGTGCTCAATTGATTCTCCGCTACTGCTTTCAAGTTCAATGATGGAATAACTTCCTCCTTCCTTTAGATCTACCTCCACATTTGTTATTTCACTGCCCGGTCCTGCAAATAACCATTTACGTATAATGGCCGGATTAATCCATGCATCAAAAATAGCTTCCGGTGGAACATCAAAATGACAACTGGTGTGCAGTGGCTCTAATTCCCTTTCGCTCATAAGGTAAATTTAGTGTAACTATTATAACAATTAAAGTGCCAGTGGAAAAAGTTAGTCCCATGCTCTAATCCCTCTTTAAAAAGTGAGGTAGATATAGATACACGGATGACACGGGATAGACCGATCAAATGCAAATCCCTTTCTATTCAACGTTTAAGAAAACCCCGATCTAATTTGACCGGGGTTTTCATTATGCATTACAAGGATTACCAGTTAACTCTTATCCTTTAACTGGTTTTCAGCAATGAAATGCTTGCGGCCTTTTTTATCTATCCAGTAATATTTAGCATTTTTGTTAATGTAAACCCGGTGTCCACCAGGACCAACTTTTCCTTCATATACTTTGTCAACAACAATTGCCTTTGTGCTTGCAGCAACCTGCTTCGTTTTATCTGCTGTTTTTACTGCACCTTTTTCAACAGCTTTGCCGGTTTTCTTGGCGGCATCTTTAACGTCTTCAGCAGCGCTGGAATTATCCTGGGAATACCCATTAAGGGAAGTAAATAACGCAGCACTTCCAACAAACAGGAACACTAAAAGTCTTTTTTTCATGATAAATGATTTATGGTTGCTGGTGAATAATCAATTACTGTGCCGCGGAGTCAGTTTAGGCGATCCCTATTTAGAAGAAAGATAAACAGCAGGCATAAAACTGTCTGTTCCGTTCCCGGTTTCGACCCGTAATGAATCCACAATATTAATGGCAGCACGCAATAATTGTTATAAGGTTCCAAGCCGATTATTGTAATAAATTTTTTGTTCATGATCGTATTGTAATACCTGGGAACAGTTTGTTATTGAAAAAGGTAAAGGGTGGAGGTGAGGAAATAAATCTGACTGGTGTAATAAAATGATCCTCCTGATGAAGGAGGATCATTTAAATTTAGGTTATACACTACACAATTCTTGAACCGTGTCTCGGATAAATCCGCTGAATTTAATAGATCCGCGTATCTATTTTTTCATACTACTATCGTTGCCCGCGGGCTTTTGCATGGCAGCCATCATCTTTCGCATTTGTGTAGCATCCATATAAGCCCTATGCTCTGCAACTTTTCCGTCTTTATATTTAGAAACTTCGATCATCTTCATATCATAAGGTCCCGCAGGTCCCCGCCACAGGCACCTGGGATCAACACATTTATTCCTATTGGGACTTCACAGGGATGTGAATTCATAGTAACGAAAAATTAGCATTAACGGC
>JBDSDG010000180.1:0-9200 GCA_039920685.1 Ferruginibacter sp. | reverse complement strand
CATCTCTACATGGATGGTAATTCGGAAGCGCTTTCAACCCTTGTGTATCGCTACAAGGATAAGATTTACACCTCAATCTATTTGCTGGTTAAAGACAAATATCTTGCTGAAGATATTTTCCAGGACGTATTCATCCGTATCATCGATACACTTAAAGGTGGCCGCTATACAGATGAAGGAAAGTTTTTACCATGGGCAATGCGTATTGCACACAACTTATGTGTAGACCATTTTAGAAAAGTAAAACGCAGTCCGAGCATCAAGACAAGTGATGACCGTGACATTTTCGAGGTCCTTAATTTTTCTGAACCAGGCGCTGACCAGCGTATGATGGCTGACCAAAGTCATGACAGGGTAAGAAAAATGATCGATATGCTTCCTGATGACCAGCGTGAAGTGATCATACTTCGTCATTATGCAGACCTTAGTTTTAAAGAAATATCTGCCCTGACAAAATGCAGTATCAATACAGCATTGGGAAGAATGCGCTATGGCCTGATAAACCTGCGCAAAATGATGACAGAAAAACAGATCGCACTATAAAAGAATAATACACTTTTGAAACAAAGCCTCCCTAACCGGAGGCTTTTTTATTAATGGCTATTTATTATTGAAAGTTGCCAGTCCGCACTGCAACCATTCCAGGTATTCTTTTGCGGATGGTGTGTAACCAACAGGATGTGACAGTAGCTGCTCTTCATTATTTATAATGGCATAAAGTGGCTGTGCATTATTAGCAAAATTCTCCGTTTCAAATGTTGCCCATTTATCTCCTATTGTTTTAATCTCCTTTTCAGCGCCTTCTTTTGTGGTGTATGTAAATTGCTGTGATGACTGAAGCTTCTTTTTATCATCCACATACAATGAGATCACTATGAATTTTTCTTTCATAACCTTGTAAACCTCAGGCTGGCTCCATACCTTTTCTTCCATGCGCCGGCAATTTACACAGGCATAGCCGGTAAAATCCAGTAATATGGGTTTATGCTCAGCCTTTGCCCGTTTCAATCCTTCTTCATAATCCTGGCTGCAGTTCAAACCTAAGACACAATTATTCTCTTTGTGATATATACTGTAATATAACGGTGGCGGAAAACCGCTGATAAGCGTAAGGTTTGCCCACTTGGTATTCGTAACTCCTGGTAACAGGTACAGGGTGAATAAACTGGTTATAATTCCTACAGCGATCCTGCCCTTCGCCATTTTTTTTATAGGTGAATCATGCCTGAATTTTATCAACCCGAACAAATACAGGGAAAGGCCAATCCCGGTAATGATCCATATTCCTATAAATATTTCACGTTTTAATATTCCCCAATGTTCTACAAGATCAGCGTTTGATAAAAATTTAAATGCAAGTCCTAACTCTACAAAACCAAGAACTACTTTTACGGTATTAAGCCATCCCCCCGATTTAGGAAGTGAATGAAGCCAGTTTGGAAATAATGCAAACAGTGCAAATGGTAATGCGAGTGCTAATCCAAAACCCGCCATGCCGGAAGTTAGTTGCATAGCACCTCCGTCTGTTGTAAGGGATCCTGCGAGCAATGATCCCAGTATGGGCCCTGTACAGGAGAACGAAACAAGGGCGAGCGTAAGCGCCATAAAAAAGATACCTGCTATATTTCCGGCACCGCCCTTACTGTCCGCACTATTGGATAATCCTGAAGGCAAACTGATCTCGTAATATCCAAAAAATGAAAATGCAAAAAAGATAAAGATGACAAAGAATAAAACATTCAAAAAAACATTTGTAGAAATATTATTTAAGATCTCAGGATTTAGTTTATCTAAAAAATGAAAGGGGATGCTTAATAATATGTATATAAGTAAAATAAAAAAGCCGTATAAGAAAGCATTCCGAATACCGGACTTTTTTGTAGCAGCCTTCTTTGTAAAGAACGAAACAGTTAATGGAATCATCGGGAATACACAAGGTGTGAGCAGGGCAATGAGCCCGCCAAGAAAACCAAGAATGAAAAGGTTTAAAAGACCATGAGATCTTTCATCCAGTTGTGAGGAAGATGAGGCTCCGCAATTACTCAGTGGTTTCATCAGAATAATAGATGGGATCAGGATCCTGCTTACCTGCACATCTGCAATAGCCGGATCAAGCACAAGATTGATCTTCTTCTCTTCGGGTATAAAATTTTCCAGGTATCCTGTATAATAATTAATAGATACTTGTATTTTAGAAATGTTCGATCGCGGTAAAGTGATTTCTTCTGTTATTTCAATACTGTCCGTTGCAACGAATATGTCCTTTTGAAAGACCTGGTCATTCACCAATATTTTATTTGCAATTATCCGTGGAAGCATGGTGATCACTACTGAATCATTGTAGGTGACCAGGACCCCATTTATTTCTTCAGCTTCCGAGGAGTAAGCATACAAATGCCAATCCTTTTGGATCGCCCCCTTCATCGTTATTACGTACTTTTGTTCGCTTATTTTTTTTGCAGCGGCTTGCCAGGTTACATGTAAACTATCCTGGGCATTAGAAATTCCGGAAAAAAACACCGGAAAAACAAACAGTATAACTGCCTTTATTCGCTGCATGGTAACATTTAAAAAAATGTCCCGAATTTATCGGGACGAAGTAAAATTATATATTATTTGCCTGCAACTTTTATGGAGAAGGGAATTTCTTTTGGAGGAAGACATTTTTTATCGTTACATACCATATAGGTAATAGTTCCTTTCATAAGTGTGGTGGCGTTGCTTTTCAACTTAATTTTTTGAATGAAGTCCACTTCTTTACTGTAATACCTTAAGGTAGATTTAAAATTGGGGTCGTAAGCCTTTTCAAGTTCGCCAGCTTCTTTCACTTTGCCTTCAATCTTAACCAATGGATTGGAGGTAAAGTTAATGCTTGTTGGTTCAGGGCCTTCTCCGGCATCTTGAGCATAAATATGCCAATCTCCGTCAAGGTTAGCTGTGATATGTAATTCATAGGTCTTATCTGCGATCTTTTTTGCAGTATAAAACCATTTTACCGGGTTTTCCATTTGCGCAAACGAAACACCTGCACATGAAAAAAGCACAGTAAAAAGAAAGATAAATTTTTTTATCATTATTGGCAGGTATTATGACCAGTAAAAATATTACAGATAAAATTGATCGGCTGTTAAAGACTGTTAATTGTTACAGCCTTTATATTATAAAGTTCATAAAATACGATCCTTCCATCGTTATTATTTAACAAATCACTGCAGGCACGCTCCGGATGAGGCATCATTCCAACAACATTGCCCTGTTCGTTCGAGATACCCGCAATATTATCCATAGCTCCGTTTGGATTATGATTTGTGTGAATCTCTGCTTCGGCATTGCAATACCTGTATAAAACCTGATCATTCATGTGAATCATTTCCATTGCCGCATCACTCGCATAAAATCTTCCTTCACCATGTGCTACCGGTATCTTTAAGGCTTCCTTTTTACCATTCTTTGCATTGCTGATATACACATTTTTACAAACAAACTGCTGACCGGCGTTACGCAAAAGAACTCCTGGAAGTAAGCCACTTTCACATAATATCTGGAAGCCATTACATACACCCAAAACCTTTCCGCCTTTATTTGCAAATTCGATAACGCTTTGCATCATTGGACTAAAACGCGCAATAGCGCCGCATCTCAGGTAATCACCATAACTAAATCCACCAGGTAGCACTATACAATCTTCTGTATTGAACATGCTGATATCCTTATCCTTATGCCACAACGTTATTACCTCCTGGTTCAGCTCACCTTGAAGCGCTTCAACCATATCCCTGTCGCAATTGGAACCCGGGAAAACAACCACACCGAATTTCATTTTCATAATCAAAAATTCACCGCAAAGTTAAGAATGCGTTTGTTAATTCCAGTTCAAATAATATCCCATTATCACTGAAATCAATACCATTCCCCAATGAACCACTATGGAAAACCATTTTTTTTCAGGATATAAAAAGGCAGCGCTGGCTATTGATGCGATCGGAACGGCTGTCAATATCCAGTATTCAAAACTGTTGGAGGAATTTAAGAACGGAACCAGTATTGCAACAAATAAATATAAAAAGATCAGGTTCCAATTCTTTCGCGCCTGCACTACCTGCCTGCGCATATTGTGTTGCACAAAGTAAATCCCTACAAGTATGGCCATGAGTATTATAATGACTGCAGCCACTGCCCAACCGGTCTGGTGAAATTTAGGAAAGGTAACTGCAAATGCCGGCAAGTGTACGCCTTTCCATTTATCCATGAGAAAAATAAAAGCCGCAAGAAAATAATACGGTGTAAGCAAACCCAGCAATACCATCAGCCATTCGGGCAGGCGAAACGGCCGTGTTATACCAAGCCCTGCAATTATTAATATTAGAAATGCTACCGATGGAAAATAAAAAAAAGTGGCAATCCCTGTTATCATTCCAAGATTAAACAAGGCTGATTTTGGATTGTTGTTATTGTTTAGTCCGCACAAGCCCGACAATACCATAATCAGCAGGCTATTTACAATAAGTGAAGATGAAAGGTAATACCATTCAGTAAAAAGTGAAGTGATCAGAATGTAGCTCATTCCTGCCAGGTAATTTGGCTTTTGCATCAGGCGTTGCTCATTCACCAGCTTATTAATACTAACAGCCTGTATATAAAATAATATAAAAGCGATAAAGCTGTAAATAACAGGAGCAGCAGGCCTTAGCCATTGTAACAATAACTTGTAAAGAAATCCATCAAGTTGCAGCGTTTGAGGAATATGGGGATAGATGAATACAGGAAGTTTTAATAACAATGCATAAACCAGGAGCAGGAAATTGTTATAAGGATTATTGGCTTTGAAGATGCCTGTCACAAGATAAAATTATAAGTGAGATATATGCATTTGCAAAAATCAGCTTTTCTGATTAATAACTGCAAAACATCTTCAGTAAAACTTATCATTCTGAAAAAACAACTTTTGCAAACGCGATCGTTGAACGGTAAATACATGGAATGATAACCTCACGAACTCCGACCTGCCTGGCAAGCCGCGGCATGAACTCATAGCCGATCTCCCTGCTTCTTAATGTCGGATATCTTTTCACCTGCCCGTTTGGATAAACACTTTGATTGCTGATCACCTGCTTATTTCTTTCTCTTTCAATATAGATAAAATGTACCTCAGCGCCGGCGTTCAATGAAGAAAAAGAAAGGAAGTTATCTGTTTCATCGTCAGATTGCTTTTTTGAGATCACGTTGCACCATTCCATTTTAAGATCCGCATCCAGGCTTAATACAAGAATGTCATTATAATAATAGCGCATGCTAGGAGCGTTGTTGAAACTGTTCACTGGCCTGTAATACCAATAAGGATTCGATAAATAATAATCGTAGGAATTTACATAAGGATTGTTGATATAGTTCCACCGGTTCCAGTTATTGTTGGTGCCAACAAGGCTTTGCAGTGAATAATCTTCTGCGGTGAGCAGAAATCCACCATCCTTTTTCACGATCGCCTGGCGTATAAAAAAATCATTAAAAGCAAACCTTGATTGCCCGTCAAAATTTATCTTTGATCTTAACGAATCCGGAAAAACATTAAATGCAATTTTTATAGGGTTCACATTATTCGCATCGATCATAGCGGTAAAAAGGCCTTTTACATTTAAGGCATCTTCATTATAATAAAAAGAATTAACGATATAGGTTTTATTGAGGTTGTCAATCTTAACCCTTACTTCATCAATCATCTTATCTGACAGTGGAATCTTAATAACGGAGGCGTCAACTACGCCAGGCTTTCTTGAAATGATATCAATGCTATTTACATTTTCCCTATAATTTTTTTTTGTTGTCTTTGATAATACAAAACCCCCATCATTATCAAGCAATATATCGCCGTAAATTTCTTTCCTATCGTCAAAAGGGTTTATTTGCCTTGTGCTGTCAAGCATCTTCAGATCCTTGTCAAATAATTTGGTAACCAGTGTAAGCATTTGATTTTTGACCTGGATCTTATAGATCATTATTTTTTGCTTATCCTGGCTAAAGGTGGTATTATATATTTTATTATCTGTTAATATTCCTATCCGGGTTGTATCCAGGTGCATCGGATCACCAAGTTTTTCTCCGTCGTTACTTAATTTCACAGCCTTACAATAAATAACACTGTTCTTCTGATATTGATAAATAACATAGAAATAATCAGGGTAGGTAATAAAATCTATGTTGAAAGTTTTATCAGGCACGAAAGTAAGCCTCATACTTTTGGCAATGTGCATATCCTTGTCATAAAAAGCGAGCAAATGCTTCCATCTTACATTCTTATAAACAACATATTTGTTATTCATTTTACCAAGGATCTCAAAATTAATATCCCTGTTATCTTCCAGCTTGGTTTCAGAATAGGTGATCTCCTGAGCAGATGATTGAAACTGCTGGATAAAGATCAGGCAAGCCAGCACGAGCGTAAACTTTTTCATGAATGCACTTTTACTTTAAAAATACGATTAAAAACCATAACAGGTTTCTCAGTAATGAGTGAATACAACCATCAACTGCTGCTTTTGGAAATTACTTATATTTAGGTATGCAACAAATGGTTTTAATAACAGGTGGTACAGGCATGGTAGGACAAAAACTTTCTACGTTCCTTCATGGAAAAGGATATAATATAACCATCCTGACAAGAAAGCCTGGTAATACAAAAAAGAGTGAGCATGTACGTTATGCTGAATGGGATATTAAGAAACAATCCATTGATATTCCTGCTGTACAAAATACTGATCACATAATTCATCTTGCCGGTGCTGGTGTAATGGATAAACGATGGACGGATTCTTATAAAAATGAAATATTGCTAAGCCGCACCATGAGCAGTAAACTTCTGATTGATACATTAAATCAATATCCTAATAAAGTAAGATCGATCATCAGTGCATCAGGAATAGGGTGGTATGGTAAGGATAAAGAAAACATTAAATATTTTATTGAGACAGACCCGCCTGCAAACGATTTCCTGGGACAAACATGCTTTTCATGGGAGGAAAGCATTTCTATGCCTACAAAGAACAATATCCGTGTATGTAAATTAAGAACCGGGATTGTAATGGCAAATGAAGGCGGGGCTCTCCAAGAATTTAAAAAGCCACTGGGGTTCGGTATTGCAGCAATATTAGGATCAGGAAAACAAATGACAAGCTGGATACATATTGACGACCTTTGCCGGCTCTACCTTTATGCAATTGAGAACACCCGGATGATTGGCAGCTTTAATGCAGTTTCTGATAAACCGGTAACAAATAAATTCCTTACACTTAACCTTGCCAAATTGTTGAGGGGAAAATTTGTTATTCCTCTGCATGTTCCATCCATCGTTCTAAAGGTGGTGATGGGAGATAGTAGTATCGAGGTTTTAAAAAGCACTTCTGTAAGTAATCAAAAGTTAAAGCAAACCGGATTTACCTTTCAATTTGCGGAATTGGAAACTGCGTTAAAAGACCTGGTTAACAGATCATAGGTCACGCTTTACGATAGATCTCCTGCTTAAGTAATAAAACAGTACTACATAGCTGAGTGCTAAAATGATCACAAGCCATGTATAATCTGTAGGTAAATTTCCTTTGGCAAAAGATTTTATGGGGTTATCGGGGAACGTGAGTAACCCGTCGGAAGCATTCATAGGAAGATAATCACCCATGCTTCCAAGGTCGATGCCTTGTTCAGACCTAAGTTTTATGCTCCAGACATCCAGTAATTGTGAAATAATATTTTCCGCACCCAGGTATATAAAATACAATCCAATTGCGAAGCCGGTCCTCCGTATCCATACTGATATTAAAACAGCGATGAGATTATAAGACAGCGCTTTCAGGAAAAAGAACAGCACATGTGATACGCCATTCAATGAAAAGCTACTGCCGGAAAATAACCCAAAGATCAAAGCGGTGGAGATCACAAGCAATGTTGTTACAACGGCTGTGATTACGGCAAGGGCCAGTTTAACAGCAATGAATTGTTGCCTGCTCCATCCATCTATGATATTTTGCCTGCTGGTGCGATAGGTAAATTCGTTTGTAACTAAAATGATGAGCAGAAGAGCGGGTAACATCAATAACCAACCAGTGGCATAGCTTGTTGTTTGCCATGTTTTATCAAAGTCATATGGGTTAAAGGAATTGACAAGGCCCGCTGTATTTATTTTGCCAACAATATTTTTATTGACGGTAAATACAATGTAGTTGGTTGTAAGAACACCCAACGCAAAAAAACTACTTAATACAATAAAAGCATTGTAATTCTTTAATTTCAGCCATTCCGTTCTTAATAATTTCTGCATTGATGGATTAAATTATCTGTTGTAAAATTAATTAGTGAGTTCAAAGAATTTACTTTCAAGGCTCTTCTTTTTCAATTGAAGATGAGAAAGAACGATCCCGTTTGTAAAACAAAATTGGTTGACTGTGGAAAGGTCTGCAGTACCTGATGGAAAAAATACACGTACCACCTTGTCTGAAATATCCACTTTGCTGATCCCTTGTAACCCAGCCAAAATATTTTTCAATTTTTCCAGGTCAGGTGAGCTAACCTCAACAAGGTCTTCATTAACCAGTATTTCATTAACATCACCGTGTGCGATCAATGTGCCTTGTTTTAAAATTGCTACATGCGTGCACACCTTTTCCACTTCATCTAACAGGTGGCTTGCCATTATGATCGTTTTTCCCTGCTGTGATAATTTTTTTATAAGTTCCCTGATCTCTGCGATTCCTACCGGATCGAGCCCATTTGTAGGCTCATCAAACACAAGCACATCAGGATTCCCAAGTAATGCAGAGCCAATGGCCAGCCGCTGTTTCATGCCTAAACTAAACGTGTTGAATTTTGAATTCTTTCGAGCTGCCAGGTCAACAACCTGCAATACACGTTCTATATCATCTTGTCCCCGCTCCTTTATTGCAGCAGCGATCCGGAGATTTTGTACTGCAGATAAATAATGATAAAAGTTGGGTGTTTCGAGTAATGTTCCGATCTGTTTCCTTTGATGATTCGTAGGAATTTCACCTAAGATCTTATACCCTCCGGCGGTAGCTTTCAATACATCCATGATGATGCCAAGCAAAGTGGTTTTGCCACTGCCGTTAGGACCCAGGATCCCAAAGACGGTACCCTTTGGGACAGAAAAACTCACATTCTTCAATGCTTTTATGGGGCCGTAATTCTTTGAAAGGTTT
>JBDSDG010000179.1:0-5230 GCA_039920685.1 Ferruginibacter sp. | reverse complement strand
GCAATGAATTGCAAGGGGATAAAGGATTTATATGGCAGTCGTGGGACCAGGCAGCCCAATGGTCACTTCAGCATAATGTGAACCTGGAGGAAGCTTTAAAATGGACCGATACTGCAACAAACAATACTTTCCCAGGTATAAGAAATTTTCAAACCCTTAGCACTCGTGCGCAAATTTTGAATAAACTTGGGAGAACAGCCGAAGCTGATGCCATCATGAAAGAAGCAATGCCGATGGGAACGATGATACAGGTTCACCAATATGGCAGGCAATTGCTACAGCAGAAAAAAACAAAAGAAGCGCTGGAGATATTGAAAGCAAATGCTGCAAAATATCCAAATACATTTACAACACTTATGGGTTTAACACGTGCATATTCTGCGAATGGCGATTATAAGAATGCATTAAAAACGGCCCGGCAAGCTTTGTCACTTGCACCAAACGCTCAAAATAAAACTTTTGTTGAAACCGGGATCAAAAAACTTGAAGAAGGAAAGGACATCAACTTATAAATTAAAAGATCCGGGTAATAATCCCGGATCTTTCTTTATTGCAAAAGCAATTTAAGGAATCGCCACCTTCATTTTTACCTCATTGCGTATCAATGCATTTCCAACATCATTGAAATTATATGCTGCAACTTCTTTATAAAATGACATTGCTTTATCCTTGTTGCCTGCTGCTTCATTCGCCTTAGCCAGCATGTATTTATTGTAGATAGGATTAGGGTCGGCTTTTTCAAAATGGCCGATCGCATCAGTATACTTTTTTTCCTTCATATTAATTAGGCCCATGTTATAATTGTAGCTTTCAAGTTTTCTATCGTCTTTAATTGGACCTAAGGCAGTTTTCATTGATTCCAGCTTTGCTTTTGCTTCATCATATTTTCCCATTGCCATAGCGATCATGGATTGCATATATAATGAATCTGCCGTTGCAAATATCCTGGTCTCTGTCGTATTACCGAGATCCTTATTTAACTGTTCGGATAAAGGCTTTATCATTGGCACCAGCTTTTGTAAATTGTTCGCATCGTTATTATGCACTGCAATAGCAAAGGCAGTGTTGAGATAATTTAATTTATCCGTTACCTGTTTGGCACTTGTTCCGGATGCATCCATTTTCCCAGCTTCTTCCATAATATAGCTTATTGATCTGTTGGGATCACCTGCATATAAATATGTGTAAGCGGTATTTGTAACTGCACCAGATTTTGTCTCGTCATGGCTACCGCCATCCATATAATTTTTTCTTGCATCCTCATACTTTGCCATAAATGTATTAGCATGACCTAACTTATAATAAGCTTCCGGAGAAGAGGGGTCCAGCTCTATTGCTTTTGAATATGCAGCCTGTGCTTTCTGAAGATCATTTTGTGCCCTGTAGCAATCACCCAGGGCAATTTGAGCGCCGGGGCTTTTAGGAGCTAATGATACGGCCTTCATTGCATTTTCTTCCGCTTTCGTCAGATCTTTTGGATCTGAGAACAGGTAAGATCCGGTGAGTGCAGCGTAGCCTCCGGCATAATTACTATCCAGGTCAATTGCCTTTTTGTATGCTGCCCTTCCTTTATCAAATTGGTTGCTTCCATCATAAGCACTTCCAAGTTGCACCTGCGCTCTTGCTGCATCAGGGTATTCCGAAGCTATCTTTTCAGCAAGGGCCATTCCCGCGATCCTGTCTCCTTTTAGGTTAGTCCCCATGTAATCTCCAAGCATTTTTTCCCAGGAACTGGTACTATCAACATTTGCTTTACCCATCATAATATCGTCCATATAATCCTTATTTGTAACTGAGGTATTTGCCCTAAAGAGGTACGCCAATCCAAATTTTGGATCGGCTTCAATTGCTTTGGTAAATAAGAGTCTTGCTTTTTTCCTATCATTCATATCTAATGATTGCAATGCCTCTTTAAATGCTTCCTGGGCTTCTTTGGAAGCGGTTGAAACAGGAATCTCGGTGATCTTCGAAGTGGTGGTGACAGTAGCCTTTGTGTTCTCCCCATTATTACAATGTGTAAACATCAGGCTAATGACTGAAATAAATACAATAATCATCAATGATCTTTTCATACAAATAAGTTTATGGCCGATAGCCGGTTAAAAATAATTACGGTGCGAAGGTCTTTGCGGGTCATACATGGATGTGGAATGATTGAATGTACTGCATTTTTTAATATATATGCCTTAATCGATGCATGTTAACGGCGTGACAGTGTTTCAGAACCTAACTGCGTTAATATTCTTTTATTGAATTGTTGCCTACATTATTATTAATTCTGATCATCCAGGCATTGGGCATGACCGAAGCTTTTCGTCTCTTGATGAAAAGGGAAATTTTCGGAATTCTTTCCCAGTTCCCAAAAAAATTTACCCCTGGGTTTATTGTAATTCCCTTCCTCATTCATTTGATCGGCATTATATAGTCTGCCATTTACCATGGTATACTGTATACTTTCAGTATTGGTTATTTTCTCCAAAGGATTTTTTTCAAGAATAATAAGATCCGCGAGCTTACCAGTTTTCAACGAACCTATCCAATCATCCAGACCCAGGCTTTGTGCTGAATTTATAGTTGCTGTCTTAAGTGCATCCATATTTGACATGCCTCCCTGCTGCATCATCCATATTTCCCAATGAGCTCCAAGGCCCTGTAATTGTCCATGTGCCCCCATATTTACTTTTACACCTGCAGCATTTAATTTATTTACACTCCTTGAAACCAGGATATGGCCGTTCTCATATTCTTCTTCCGGGATCATCATTCTATTACGGCTACGTGGATCGATAACGGACCTTGGCGTAAACCTTATTAATCTTTCTTTTTCCCAGACGTTTGTATGCTGGTACCAGTAATACTCTCCCATCATTCCGCCGTATGATACGATAAGTGTAGGTGTATAAGCCGTTTTTGAATTTTTCCAAAGCTGTATAACGTCGTCGTATAATGTTGCGATCGGAATATTGTGTTCAATGGTTGTATGTCCATCCATTATCATTGCAAGATTGTGATTGAAAAAGGATCCGCCTTCCGGCACAACTTCCATTTTCAATTCCCTTGCAGCGGCTATGATCATTTGGTTTTGCTCACGCCTGGGCTGGTTATAACTTTTTACGCTAAACGCACCGTAAGCCTTACTTCTTCTTAATGCGCTTTTTGCATCATCCAGGCTATTAATAACAGCTTTAAAATCACCATCAGCGCCATATAATATAGTTCCTGTGGAAAAGATCCTCGGCCCTGTCATCGCTCCTGCTTTTACTAATTCGCTTTGCGCAAAAACCATTTCACTGATCGCTGATGGATCATGCATAGTTGTAACCCCGTAAGCCAGGTTCGCATAATATGGCCAGTGCTTTTGCGGCGTTAATCCATTTCGGAAATGACCGCCATGGCCATGTGCATCAATAAAGCCAGGCATAATCGTTTTCCCTTTACAATCAATGATCCTGGTTCCTTGTGGAATAGCTACTTCGCTGCCACCAACTGCCTTTATTAAATTATTTTCAATAACGATCGTTCCGTTCTCAATTACCTGGTCGTTGTTCATCGTGATGATCCTGGCATTCGTGAAAGCGATCATCCCCTCAGGCTTATCGGCCTTAACACTCAATCCAACTGGTATTCCTTTTTCAGGAAATTTGAACAATGAATCAGCCTTATTAGCAACAAATTCAAAGCGGTCTGCCAGGTCAATTGTGAAGTATTGATCGCCTAATGTATAATGGAGTTGTTTGCCATTCCCACTCCAATGAAGGTTGATACCTGCATCTTTTGAAACTTTTTTTACCGGGAAATCCGTGGTACCGCTGCCAATATCTATTGGCTTACCTGTATGCGCAAACGCAGCAAGGTAAACCGCATGAAGGTCAACAAAGGCTACCCAATTTCCATCAGGAGAGACGTCAAATTGATTACCATACATGCTCCTGAATATGATCCGTTCGTCACTTCCGTCCAGCTTATAACTTCCAAAGGTTTTATTAAGCGCTCCAAATACAGTACCGCCGGTTTGAAAATAGATCCTGTCGCCCTGGCTGTTGAATTTTGGCGCAGACCCCTTTTCATTCACAAATCTTATGTTACTCCCATCTTTATTCATCAGGTATATCCCGGGCTTTACTGAGAATGTTACTCCCATAATATTATCGCCATCATCTTTTACGAAAACTATTGATTGTCCATCAGGAGAAAATGACGGAGTTCTGTAAATACCTTTTGATGTGGTCAGTTTCACTGCGATTGTAGGAGCTGTTATACCTAATTTATAGATGGAGCCCATAGCGGTATCGTTCCAGGTAACATATACCAGCGATCGGCCATCAGCAGAAAAAGATGGTTCGTCTTCAAAGTCGGTTAAAGTAGTCAAGCGTTCAGGCTTACCATTTGGCAACTCTTTTTTCCACAGGTAGCCTACCGCATTAAATACCATTGTTTTTCCATCAGGCGAAGTAGTGGCATGGCGAATTACATTTACATTAAAGGTGGATGGATTTATATCCTGTTTAAAGCGAACGGCATCGGCTATACGCTGCTTTACTTTACAGGTAAACGGTATTTCTGTTGCTTCATTGGCCTTGCTGAGATCAATATTCAAGATCTTTCCGCTACTCCAGATAACAATACTTTTATCCCCGGGCATCCATGCATAACCGGTATATACGCCAAAAATACTCCAGGCTTCCTGCTGATCTTTAGACAGCTTATCGTAGACCGGCCATTCTTCGCCGGTTTCAAGATCCCGCAGGTATAATATAGTTTTAGTCCTGATGCGTTTGATAAATGCAAGTATTTTTCCATCGTGGGATATTTGCGGACGGAAAGCGCCACCGGGGCCACCAGTCACAGTTTCGATCGTGCCTTTTTCCCGGTCAAATCTTTTGATAACAAATATCTGGCTGTTAGGGTCTTTATTATATTGAAAAAATCCTCCAGGATAAACATCTTCACTATAATAAACGTACTTACCGTCAGCAGATGCACTCGGTTCGTTCAGATCCTGCTGATCATTTTTCCTTACTGTTAACTGCAAACCATTTCCACCACTAATATGATAGATCCAAAGTTCTCCTGCACCAAGTGAACGCTGGGAGGTGAAGTGTTTTCTTGCAATTATATATTGCCCATCCGGCGACCATACTGCATTGTTTAACAACCTGAAAGATTCCTGTGTAATTTGCTTCGCATGGCTGCTATCTCTATCCATCATCCATATATTATCACCTCCTCC
>JBDSDG010000178.1:0-5119 GCA_039920685.1 Ferruginibacter sp. | reverse complement strand
GTTATCAATGCAGTTACATTACCAGTATGTACTGTTCCGCCATTTAGTATTGCAAACAAACCTGTAGTTGCTGTTGTAAAAGTTGAATAGGCTGTTGCAACACCTGCAGCTGAACCTCCTGAACTTGTTACAATAATATTACCTGCAACCGGCGTAAAGCTATAATTTGCTCCGCCATTATTATTTAAATTCAATGTGCTCAGGTCATGTATTTCCTGGCTGTTGAAAATACTTACTTCTGCATCTATCGTAGTTTTTGATTTATTACTTGTATAAACATAATAGCTAACTGCAGAAGTTTGATATGGTATGGTGGCAGTGAGTACCGCACCAGCACCTGTAGCCTGTATAATTGTTGAAGTAGCAAAGCTATTGGTTGAATAACGAACAAAAGTATTCGTAGCAGCATTAGGTGTGCCACTCATTGTAATAGTCACAAGACTTCCTCCATAAGCACCTGCTCCCTGGGTAACCGTATTTACTGTTACCGGGTTATAACTGGTTTCCAATACCGCCATTTTCTGGCTTGCATAAGAAGAACCTTGTATAATATTATAGGTATAATAGTAATTAGCCTGGGTAGCCAGAAGCCTGCCTTTATTATTATAGCCTGCACCAGCTTCCCAGTTGGCAGATGCTGTATTTATATTTGGTGCAATTGTAGCATTGTACGCGGCGATTGTAACAGAGGAAGCGGGGTTGGTAGACAATACGCCCCATGTATTAAAATATCCATCTGCATTGAACTGCCAGTTACGTGTACCCGAAGCTGTGCCGGTACCATCTTCCTGGAAACGTGCCCTAAATGCACCGCCCTGTAAGTTCATAACCGTGTTGGCATAGGTGCCGCTAACATCCTGGTTAATGGACATCGAGGTTGGCTGTGCAAACACATTATTAAATGAGGCAACCAGCGTCAATAAAACCGCCATGCCACGCAACATGAATGCAATTACACTTTTACGGGAAATGCTGTTTTTGCTCATAGTTGACTGGCATTCCAGGGATGATGCCAAAGAGGAGATCCGGGTAGAAATTTTCATGTGTAGTGTTTTTGTTTAGTATATTTTATTTTACAAGCTCATTGAAAAAAATGAAGATCCTTATCATTTACCCAGGGTAAATGATGGATCATTGTCAACAATAATCAGTTGGAGTTAGTAAGGGGTAAAGTTATTTTCACACGGCCGGGTATAAGAAAAGAAGGTAAATATATACCCTTTTTTCATAGACCATGCATTCTAAAAAAAAATTTTTAATGTAATTGTCTTACCTGTGGTCATATATTATTAACTGGTATTGTATTGTTATTTAAATAACACCCCTCCTGTAAAAGGAAGAGAATGATTGATTCAATAAACAGTTAGTGGAAGATTTATACAGGCTTTAATAAAGACATTGGAATCAGTTAACGAATATAGACCACTTTTTGTATTCAGCGAACATTGGCGAACGTTTTTTTTTGTATTTTTTTATACCCCGGCAGAGTCCTTTTTTTCCGGGGCGATAAATATTCTCCATTGGTTGATGTGAACCAGGTCTTTTTCTCCTGTTACCTGCAGAGATCTGGCGGTAATCCATATCCCGGGAAATGGTCTATTTGCTAACAGGAACAACTTTATAAACGTATTCCTGCAATTCTAAGATACTTTTAATAAGGTCATGAAAATATGTAAAATATATTTCGCGTGCAGGCAGGTTGGTTTTTAAAATATCCAGAATCATGAAATCGCTCATGAGTAAATAATCATTAAGAGCAATTATTTTAGACACTCCCACTCCGGCACCTGTACCATGCTTGGCAACATTGACATCAAAATACAATTCCTTAGAATTATATTCCTTTAACTGTTCATTCTTATAAAAAGCAGGTTCATTCTCATTTGCAACAGGAGAGTAATTATTCAGGGTGGAAATGAATTTTCCAACTTCTTTCTTTTGTACAGACTTCCCAGGCTCCCTGTAAAGAAAGTATTCGAAATTGGCCTTATAATAAATAGTATCCCTGGTTGAAAATAGTTTTCGGTTTTGCTGTTTGTCAAGCAGGTTTATATACCTTCTCAGGCCTAACAGGCTTGTGTTTATTACTAAAACATCGGGCCGGTAATTTTTTACTTCCTGGAGATACCAGAGAGGATACGTATCATTATCGCCCCCGGTAAATAAGATTCCATTTTGTGGGATCCCATTTAAATATCGCTTGCTGATATTAATTAGGCTGTCAGGGTATTCTATGTTCTCCATAAACTCATATGCACTTAATTTATCACCGGCTAACATAAGATCAAAGTATGCGAACATATATTCATTGGCGTATTTGATCTTTATATTTCCCACCTTTGTTTCATACCCTGGATTTATCTGGAGAATATTTTTATAAGCTTCAATAGCCTTAGTGATATAGGTCTTGAATTTATTTATCCTAGTTTTTGTTATCTGTTGCCAATCGGCTAAGAGTATCCGGTCTGTATCAGAATTTTGAAAATGATCACCTGATTGGTCAAAGAGAAAACCTGACGCATAATTTGAATAAGCCCTGGCAAGACTTTCCCAAAATGAATCTGTCATCATCGTTCTCTCAACCGTATCATTGATTATATCCCAATCCCAGCCCGGATAACCGTAATATTTATTTCGTGAATACTGGTATTCGAGGTAGGTATAATCAACTATTTTTTTATATTCTTCGATCTTAGATGAATTGAATGCAGGATCATCCTGTGCACCTGAATACTGTAGCGTGATGTACTTTTTTTCTTTGTTCGACCAAAATAAAGATTCCGCCTTCACTTTACCTGGCTCACTATAACTTTCCTCAATTATGTGCCAGCCATCCTTCTTTTTAAAAAACTTAGGATACGCGGTATTGTCAGTAAATGAATAGTGAGTAAAAAACGTGGTTACCACATCACCATATGCGGGTAAATTCTGCCCATACATATTGAGCTTAAAAAAAAAGCAAAGAATTAAAATTATATAAAACTTCATTTGAAAGTTTTTGATCTGGGTGCTAAATGGTAGTCACAAGGGAAACAACATTGCTGCCTTAAAATAGCTGTTGACAACTCGCCGTGCTGAACTGTTTAAAGAAACAAAACTTTATCATGATTGCCAAACCCGGCAGAAAATGGATCCTATTTATATTAATATGGCGATCGATGCGGATGACGCTATTGAGTTAGGTCAATTTTTTTCAAATCTCATCAGATATGCTCTAAAATTTTGCAATACTGACCCCATAATTAAAATTACTTCGATAAGCAGGAATGATCAATGCAAATAGTTTATTAGGAAACGGCGCCAGTTTGATGTGTAATTACCACTAATTTAAAGATTCGAGATGTCTTCTAAGGGGTAGATGACATCTGGGGGTAGATGACATCTCGGGGTAGATGACATCTGGGGGTAGATGACATCTCGGGGTAGATGACATCTCGGGGTAGATGACATCTCGGGGTAGATGACATCTGGGTTCAAAAATCGCTTGAATAAAAAAGGGGCTGCCCTTTACAGCAGCCCCTTCGTGAGAGTAGGTGTTTTTTATTTTATTCTTTTATCAGCCTGGCCGTTTGCTTCTCATTTCCCTGCACTACCTGTAACATGTAGATACCGCGGGTAAAGCTGTGACCGAAAGAATATTGCTGGTTGATCGTTCCTTCAGATTGATAAACCTTTCTTCCGAAAACATCCGTAACAGTGATCATAACTTTGTCACTGCTGTTTCCTTCCATCACCACTTTAAATGAAGTATTCGATGGATTAGGATATGCGTTTATTTTCAGCACATTTGCGGAAAGCTTAACCGGGCTTGCATTTTTAGCTACAACAGTTGTCGTCTTAACGTTACCGTTGGCCGATTTAACTGAACGGGTGCCGCAATTGTTTGGTCCAACCTGTATACCGAACTGGAAGCCGATACATGTTTTGGAATCCTTTACATATGCATCATAAGTTCCTGGTAAAAGTCCGCTGAAGGTTGTACTGCTCTGGTAAGTATTTCCATCAAGGCTGTAGCTATAAGGACCTACACCACCTGTTCTGAATAACTGTATAGAGCCATTAGGCATTCCGCAACCGCTTGCATTTACAATGTAAGAAGTAACAGAGATCGGGTTCAGGTTAATGGTCACGTTCAATGAGCCAAGGCAACCTTTCGCATCTTTCACAGTAATGGGATAACTGCTTGCACCAAGCCCTGTGAATGAATTGCTTACCTGGTAAGTACTTCCACCGTTCTTGCTGTAAGTATATGGAGCAAAACCACCAGATACCATCACCTGTATGGTACCGTCTGTAGTACAGGTACTGGTATTTGTTTTACTCACGGTAACGTTTAGAGCAGCTCCCTGGCCCACAGTAACTGGCTGAGACCCGGTACAGCCTTTTGAATCCTTCACAAAGGCAACATAATTACCTGCATTAAGGCCGGTGAATGTATTACCCGACTGGTATGTTGTACCGTCCAGGCTATAGGTGAAAGGAGAAATACCACCTGACCTGTAGATCTCGATAGATCCATCTGCCGAACAACTGCTTGCTGCTCTTGCGTAAGGTGAAACCACGATAGGGGCTGCTGCTGCAACAACGATCGATTTCGTGCTTACACATCCTGCAGCATCTTTAACATAGGCTGTATAATTAGCGGCAGCAAGTCCTGTAAATGTATTACCAGCCTGGTAAGATGTACCATCCAGGCTATAAGTATACGGGCCAACACCTGCATTTACATATAATATGATCGAACCTGTATTTCCACATCCAGATGAGGTGCTTCCACTGTTGGTGATATAAGAAGAGAAAGCATATTGTATATGGATATTCGTGATGGAGACAGAGCAGCCATTCGCATCCGTTACTGTTACATTATAGAATCCAATCGGCAATCCTGTAATAGCATTTACGTTACCTGGGTTTGAATATGGTGTAGTTGCAGGGTTACCGGAACCGGTTACACCTGTCCACGCATAATTAAATGGTCCAACTCCACCAGGCGTTACCGTTATGCTGCCATCATTTGTAGCATTACATGCACTTACGTTTGTTTTACTGAATGGTGCCGTAGGAGGAGCATTTACTATGATAGATCCTGATGCAGCAGTGGCCGCACAAGGGCCTGTAG
>JBDSDG010000177.1:0-7664 GCA_039920685.1 Ferruginibacter sp. | reverse complement strand
TTTTCCTGATACGCAAACCATAGCAGAGGAAGCATCCGATTGGCCGGGAATAACGCTTGCTACATCCAAAGGGGGATTTGGATTTGGCATGAAGTGGATGATGGGATGGATGCACGATACATTCAGGTATTTTAAATTACCTCCGGCCGCAAGAGTTAATGAGCAGGATAAATTCACTTTCAGCATCATGTATTTTTATGATGAGAAATTCATGTTGCCATTAAGCCATGATGAAGTTGTTCATGGTAAAAGCCCGATGATCTACAAGATGCCCGGTGATGAATGGCAAAAATTTGCAAATCTTCGGTTGTTGTATACTTATATGTTTACGCATCCGGGCGCCAAACTGCTTTTCATGGGAAATGAATTTGGGCAGACAACCGAATGGAACTACAGATCAGAACTTGATTGGGAATTATTACAGTTTGAACCACACAATAAATTACAGGAATGTGTACGTGAGTTGAATCACCTGTACAGGCATAATCCGGCACTGCACGAATACCAATTCGACAGGAAAGGGTTTGAATGGGTTTCGCTTGATAACCGCCATGAAGGTATTATTGTCTACAAGCGAAAAGGAAAACACAGGGCAGACGATATTGTAATTATACTGAATGTTTCAGCAACCGATTACAATGAATGGAAACTGGAGTTGAAAGGTAAAACACAGTGGGTGGAGATCTTTAATTCCAATGACATAGCCTATTGGGGAAACGGGCAGCACGTAAATACACCTGTAACAATTACTGCCATTGATAAAAAGAAGAAGATCTATGAAATAAATACAGCTATTCCGGCGTTATCAGCAGTAATATTCCGGTAGGAATAATTTTTTGCGCTTAAAAAACCTCATGAAAAACCTGCTTACCACACTAACGCTAGTATGTGCCTGTATGACTGCATATACCCAAAACGCTGACAGTTCCCAATTTTATTTCACAAAAGCAATGCAGGAAAAACAAGCCGGAAAATTCCTTGTAGCTTCCTCAAATTTTGACAGGGCCATCAAATTCAATGCGGCAAACGCTGAAGCATACGTGCAAAATGGATATACTCATTTAGAAATGAAAAGAACGGATGCAGCATTAAAGAATTTTACAACTGCATACAGCCTTCAGCCTAACAATAAGAAACTGGTGAAAGAACTTGCAGATCTATATTTCAGTTACCGGCAGTTTGCAAACGCGATCGAATTTGCAAAAAAATGTGCGGAATGCGAAAACAGCCTGCGCATCATGGGTATGAGTTATTATCAGCAGGAAGATTATGTAAATGCAGAAATAATGCTTAGCGCTGCCATTGCAAAGGATCCTAACGATGCACAGGCAACATATACAATGGGAAGAAATCTGCTAGACATGGAAGAATATCGCAAAGCGATACCATTTTATAACAAGGCTGTAAAGCTTGATGAAACAAAAAATGTGTGGATGTATGAACTGGGCCTTTTATATTATAACCTCGATGATTTCAAGAACGCTCTTTCCTCTTTTAAGAATGCAGCCGATCATGGATATATACAATCCGGTGATTTCAAAGAGAACCTCGGTTATGCTTCTCTTTATAGTGGTGAATATGATAATGGTGAAACCCTTTTATTGGCTGTTTGGAAGGCCAGGCCAGCAAACAAGGATATTTTGCGGGACATGAGCGAAATATTTTACAAACAAAAGCAATACGACAGGTCTCTTGCTTATTGTCAGAAATTAATAGAATTGGATCCAAAAGATGGTAAGGCTTTATACCAGGCTGGAATGTGCTTTCAGAAAAAAGGAGAAAAAGACCGCGGACAACAAATGTGTGATAAGGCCATTGAAATGGATCCATCTCTTGATGGACTGCGAAAGAAAAAAGAAATAAGCGGCATCTAATGGCCTTCACATTATAATGGTTTATTAAAGATCTCTGCAATCATGCATCTGGCACTTCCTCCTCCCGTTGCTTCGATATGATCTAATGAAGTATGGATGATCCGGTTATATTTTTCCAAAGAATGGATCTGTTCAAAGGTTAAAGCGTTATATGCCTGTGTAGACATTATCAGCAACACTTCCTGTTCAGAACTTGATACCTGTAACATATTGCCCGCAAAACAATTCATTTGTTGAAAGGAAATATCAATGATCTCCTTTCCTGTTTTCAATAAACGGTCGCCTATTTTTTTTCTTTCTGATCCATCCTGGATTGATTCAAGACAAATAACGGCAAACTTATCAGCAACACACATCATTACATTGGTATGATAGATCGCTGTTCCATGGATATCTGTTGCACAAAAAATAAGGGGATCATATTCATTGAGGCGGCAAAATTCATTTACAACTTTCAAACTGGTACGGGGAGAAAGACACGCATAAGCGATCTTGTTTTCCCTGTCCAGCACCATGCTTCCGGTACCTTCCAGAAATAGATCATTATTCTCGAAATAACTGAGATCAATTATTTCTTTTATCTTAAAATGTTCATGTAGCTGTTGTAATGCGGATTCTTTTCTTTCTTTACGCCGGTTCTCAGCAAACATTGGGTAAAGAAAAATATTACCATCAGCATGAAATGATATCCAGTTATTCGGAAATATGGAATCCGGTGTTACCGGCCCCGGAGTATCCTTTATAACAGTAACATCAATCTTATTTTTTTGAAGTTCAGCAACCAATGAATGAAATTCCTGTAACGCCTCTGCATGAACGTTAGAAGCAGGGTTTGATTGAAAAACATTGTTGATCGCAGTCTCCTGGTTGAAGGTAAAATGAAACGGCTCTATCATCAGTAAACGGGAAGTATACTGCATCATTGGTGTTTTTTCCCATATTCCATTTCACCGGCCTTTACCTTCACCGGCAAATGATTTTCCCGCGGCGGGATAGGGCAGTTATAACCCGTTGCATAAGTACAATAAGGATTGTATGCTTTATTAAAGTCAATGATCAACCGGCCATTTTTAATATCATCAAATACAAAATCCAGGTACCGTCCTCCACCATAGCTTTCTTCGCCGGAAGTTTCGTCAGTAAATGGCACGAACAAATAATCTTTATACTCGGCGTTCTGCATCAATTGCTCACTTTGGTAAATGGTAAGGTGACATTGTATATTATCCAATGTAAATGCCAGGATACCATACTTAAAATACTTCCGGCTTTCTTTACCCGAGGTTTTCATGATAAAGCCAGTAGTATCGTTTATCCTCTCAAATTTTGCAGGAACTTTATATTTTTCTTTGATCTTAAAAAACTTTATGTATTGCTTGTCATCACCTTTTACAACTTCGTGAGAATCCACGTATTGTTTTTGAAAGATTGTCAAAGCCTGTGCATAATTATTTTGTTGGGCATTTGTATGAGATCCAACTAGAAGGACAAATAATAATATCAAAGATGTTTTCATAATTTAATTCATTACCAGCACATTCACGCTGCGTTGTAAAATATTAAATGCTATCTCTGCCATCAGGTTCTCTTTATCCAGTGTAGGGTTTACCTCTGTGATCTCGAAACAGCAGATCTTCCTGTTTTGCATGAACTTACTGATCAGGTCTTCAGCTTCTCGTTCTTTTAATCCATTGCTAACAGGTGTACCGGTTCCCTTTGAAATTGCTGAATCAAGACTGTCAACATCAAAGCTCACATAGATATCTGTACAGTCACTTAAATAACGAAAAACCTTGCGACTGACATTTTCCGCTCCATTTCGTCTAACCTCACTCGTGGTAATTACTTTCATACCGTATTTTTCTATCAGGAATTTTTCTTCCTTTTCAAAATCCCTCAGTGAAATAAAAACAATATCCTCAGGCAAAACTTTTTGTCCCATCTTACCAATGGATTTCAACGCGTCCCATAGTTTCGTCGTCTTTTCGTCTAGCTCATGCACCTGGCATTCCATGTTGTCTTCGGCAATGGCTGTGCTTAATGGCATACCATGCATATTTCCGGATGGTGTTGTGTAAGGAGTATGAAGATCGGCATGAGCATCTATCCATATCACGCCAAGCTTACTTTTCGGGCGTGCCATTTTAATACCGGCTATTGTTCCACCGGCCGCACTATGATCGCCACTTAATATTACAGGGAAAAAATTATTTTTCAGGCTGTCACAAACACATTTGCTGATGCGCTCATATAAATTCAGCACTCCTTGTATGCGTTTTGCGTAGGGAGATTTGATCGGCTCGAACAAAAGGTTATTCTCAACCTCGATCTTTTCTGATGGAAAATGAACGAAGAAATTACTCATAAAATCCAATGCAGCCACTTTCACTGCGTCAATACCCATACTTGCCCCACGCGTACCGGCACCAATTTCTGATGGGATCTCGATCAGTTTAATATTCTTCATAGTTCAAATTTAGTATTTTCCTTGTAGAGGGTTTATTCCCCTCAATGAACCGGTACAGCCTGTTATTTTAAATCTCACAAACATTTCTTCACTGTACCAATTTTCATCCCTTGTCATTTTAATTACATCTGTGTGCACCTTCATGCCATATGCAAACGCTTTCATTGACTCTTTACTTTCCCATACACTAAAAGTAGCCTGCTTTATCCAGGGAATCTCACCGATCCCAACAGAGGTAATAAAACCGGGGGCTGCTTTCATAACAGTGCTGACGGGTTCAATATGCCGCCAAAAGTGTTTCAGCTTATTTAAACGGATCGTAGCCCTTGTTAGTATTGCGATCATCCCTTCATGATCTGAATGATTCGGCAGTTCTCCAAATACTAATTTACCATCCCAGCTGCCATGGCCCTCAAATGGTTTTAAAAATACGGTCCAGACCTCACAGTTAAAGATACGTAACCAACTGGAGATAAAGGATCCATAAGGCTTATTTAGATTTAAAACTGGACCTGGCTTATGAACAGCCAAAACACCCCATTGTTGAAAGTCTGGAATTTTATCTAAGGCACCATTTCTACCACACCCTAACAATTTGTAGAAATGGATAGTTTTATTAAAGTACAATGGTAACCTATGGATCGCCATTGCAAGGAATGCAAAGAATATATATTTCCGGGGATATCGTATGATAGTTAGTGAAACCTCCATGCCTGCACAAGTTAAACTCATATTATCAATGATATCTATAGAGTTCGGGCATGAAAAAGCCGCTGAGAATTTCAACGGCTTTTTGTATTTCATTTTGTTTGATCAAAATTGTTCCAGCTTGCTAAAAAAGAAATCGCCTTCAATGGCAGCATTCTCATCGCTGTCACTACCATGTACAGCATTTTCTCCCACTGAGGTTGCATATTTTTTTCGAATAGTACCTTCCGCTGCATTTGCGGGATTTGTTGCGCCAATAAGCGTACGAAAGTCTTCAACTGCATTCTCTTTTTCCAGGATAGCTGCTGTAATAGGCCCACGGCTCATAAATTCCACCAACTCACCATAAAACGGGCGCTCTTTGTGGACACCATAAAATTCTCCTGCTTTTTCTGTACTGAGGTGTGTCATCTTCATAGCCACGATGCGGTATCCTCCTTTGGTCATCATTTCTAATATGCCCCCGGTATGCCCTTTTTCTGTTGCATCCGGCTTGATCATTGTAAACGTTCTGTTCGTCATTAATTTTTATTTTGGGCGCAAAGATAAGATACAAACATAGACGACATCGATCGAAAAAAATATAAGCAAAGCCTCACTCAATAAAAAAAATAGAATTGGTATTTAAAGCATAGCCTTGATCCCTGTTCCAATCTCGCATTTTACACCTACTTTTGCGCCGCTTTATGCAAATGATCAGCGAACTATATAAACAACTTAAAACACCCAGGCAAATTGTTATCACTATGCATCAGAAACCAGATGCTGATGCAATGGGATCAACGCTTGGATTATATCATTTCCTGGTTCAATTCGGTCACACAGTTACCATTATATCTCCAACAAACTGGGCCACATTTTTGAACTGGATGCCAGCCGCAAAGCTAGTGCTTGATTATGATAGAGATACTGCAAAAGCAAATACGGTCATTGCCTCTGCTGAATGGATCTTTTGCCTCGATTTCAATACGCTTAGCCGTACCAAAAGAATGGAGGAAGTATTAACTGCTGCTAAAGGAGAAAGAATTTTGATCGATCATCACCAGGAACCACAGACCGAGGTATTTACCTATGGGATCAGTGATACGAAGAAGAGCTCAACAGCCGAGATGGTATACGATTTCATTATTGGATCAGGTTATACAGAAAAAATAAATAAAGCAGTCGCGGAATGTTTATATGCCGGCGTTATGACCGATACAGGCTCTTTCCGGTTTCCATCAACAACTGCAAGCGTACATTCAATGATCGCTGGGTTGAAAGAGCAGGGACTTGAGCACAGTCTTATTCATGAAGCTTTGTTCGATAACTTTTCAGAGAGCAGGCTTCGCTTTATCGGAAATGTTTTGCTTAACAGGATGGAAGTATTCTATGAATATAATTCCGCGCTGATCTCCATTCCTCAGGCAGACCTTGTTAAATATGACGTGAAGACAGGAGATACTGAAGGCCTGGTAAATTTTCCTTTGAGCATTGAAGGAATTAAACTTGCGGCGATCATTATAGACAGGGGAGAAGAACGCAAATGCTCATTCAGGAGCAAAGGTGCATTTGATGTCAATACTTTCGCACGAAAATATTTTAACGGTGGTGGACATTTTAATGCGGCTGGTGGTTCAAGCAAAGAATCTTTGGAAGCTGCTGTGATTGCATTCAAGAAAGCAATGAAAGAGAATTCAGATCAATTAAGTACTTATACATTTTAAACAAAAAACAATGACAAAGATTTCTTCCGTTTTATTCCTTGCAGTGATCTTATTGGCTGCGTGTAAACAATCTGAGACTTTTAAAAAAGGTTCAGAGGATCTTGAATATAAAATCATCAGTGATGGAAACGGGCAAAAGATAAAGTATGGCGATTATTTCCAGATCCATTATTCAACATATTATGGAAACGGCAAAAAAGATTCGCTGTTAAACAGCTCACGCGAAGCAGGTGCGCCAAGTATTGAGATGTTAGATTCAACTGCAACACCTCCTGCGTATTTCCAGATATTGAACCAGGTGAGAAAAGGTGATAGCCTTGTTATCCGGATCCTAACCGATTCAGCCTTTAAAAGAAACCCAGCTCAAATGCCAACCTTTATGAAAAAAGGAAATTACATCACAACGACTGTTAAGGTGCTCAATATTTTTGCCGGCAAAGACCAGGCAGACAGTGCAAGGATCGCTGAAAATGTAATGATGCACAAAAAGGATTCAATCAGTGCAATTGCCCAGATCGCAATAGATGATAAAGAGTTGCAGGCATATTTTGCAAAGAATAATATTAAGCCTTTAAAAACTCCAATGGGAGCGTACGTTGAGATAATTCAACCGGGAACAGGAAATAATATTGATACCAGCGTTATTGTAAAGACAAATTACACCGGACGTACGTTCGCGGGTATTATGTTTGACAGCAATACTGATCCTTCCAAAGGTCATGTGCAACCATTTAACGTTAATATGACCGGCGATCCTGCTTATGGAAATGCTGTAATCAGAGGTTGGACCGAAGGATTAAAAATGCTGAACAAAGGAGCAAAGGCGAAATTTTATATTCCATCAGCGTTGGCGTATGGAAAGCGTGGTTCAGGACCTGATATAGGGCACGATGCGAATTTAATTTTCGA
>JBDSDG010000176.1:0-8583 GCA_039920685.1 Ferruginibacter sp. | reverse complement strand
TTATATTTTTTTTCTGTATCAGGCTCGCGAAAATTCCTATAATGATCTTCGTCGTCATTCCTGGAAAACCTATTTGTGTCCTTTGATCTGATCTGCAATTCTGCGAGCTCTTTATTAATATCTGCCTGCTTAATGATCTTATCTTTTATTATGAATGGATAGATCGCGGGGATTGACATCAGCAATAAAATGATCAGCAATAAAAATATCGTTCCATTTCTTTCTTTCCTGGTAAAAATAAAATAGCTGTGAGAGCTGCGTTTTTGCATCCTTCAAAATAGTGCAACAAAATAATTTTAAATTGAAAAAGAGTGGTAATATTTATTTAGTCAGGATCACCTGGCTGTCGTAAGACAACTCTATTCCCTCAGGTAATTCCTTATTGACTTCCGTGTGCAAGCCAAGCTGGTGGCTGATATGGGTAAAATATGCATAAGGCACTTTTAATTCCTGCACCATCTGAACTGCTTCTTCCAAATTAAAATGGGAAATATGCTTTTTATGCCGGAGCGCATTCAGGATCAATATCTCGCTTCCTATTATCTTCTGCTTTTCTTCTTGGTCAATACTATTTGCATCAGTTATATAAGTGAAGTCACCAAACCTGAAACCCAATACCGGCATTTTAAGATGCCACACTTTGATCGGGATCACAGGAATATCACCGATCATAAATTTTTCCTCACCTATATCCTTTAATATGATATCGGGAATTCCCGGATACCGATGTTCTGCAAAGATGTATGGGAATTCTCTTCTCAATGCGGCTTGTGTAAGTTCATTTGCATAAACATCCATGGGCATTTCCTGGAAATAATTAAATGCTCTTATATCATCCAGTCCGGCGATATGATCTTTATGTGGATGGGTAAACAATACAGCATCCATTTTTGTAACACCTGCCCTTAACATTTGAAACCGAAAATCTGGTGTGGTGTCAACAACAATTGTAGTGGTTTCACTTTCAATCATGATACTGCTCCGGAGCCGATTGTCCTTGGGATCCCTGGAAGTGCAAACCTTACAGCTGCATGCGATCATCGGAACCCCGCTACTGGTACCTGTACCAAGGAATGTTATTTTTAAAGGCAGAGAAGACATGAATGAGGAATAAGTAATGCAAAATAACAAATAACGAAGTTAATCGCACCGTGTTAAATGCAATAATCGAATCAAACACTTAATTATTAATTCTTAATTACTTTTCCACGCTTACCAGTTCTTCATACAGCTTCTGGCTTTCGTGAGTGAGCTTGTCAATATTTATATCGAGCTGCGGGAGCAGGTCTATCAATGTATTTATTCTTCCTTCCGTTTGAAAAAATTTATTAAGGACCACGACCTTCCGCTCCTGCAAAATGCAATAGCCACTTTGAAAGGTCCCTCTTTCATACCGGATCACATAACCGCTTTCCTCAATGATCTTTTCTATCTTATCTAAATTATGCTGCGTGTATTTCATAAATCAATCAGTCGGGTTGCCTATTTAATTATATGCAACTTCACATAAATAAAGAGCAATTAAAAAAAAAACTTTCAACAATCGTTGGTAAAAAAACCAGTATTAATTATAGCCATGGGTTCTACTTATTTGTCATCCGTATCACCGGAACGATCATTTCCTCCAGGCTTATGCCACCATGCTGGAACGTATTGCGGTAATAATTTACAAAATGATTGTAATTATTCGGATAGCAGAGAAACAGGTCGCCCTTTGCAAAAATATAAGTTGAATTCACATTTGGTACCGGTAATCCAGCTTCCCTTGGATCTCTGAATGCCAATACATCCTTCGGTTCAAAATTTAAATTACGGCCATGTTTGTACCTCAGGTTTGCAGTGGTTTGCTTATCACCAATAACTTTCACCGGTGTTTTAACCCTGGTTGTTCCATGGTCGGTTGCTACGATCAGGTTCATCTTCTTGTCCGAGATCTTTTTTAATCCCTGGTGAAGCGGACTATGCTCAAACCAGCTTTCAGTAATGCTGCGATAGCTTGTCTCATCGCCTGCAAGTTCTTTTAAAACTTCCATTTCTGTACGGGCGTGACTCAGCATATCAATAAAATTATAAACGATCACATTGAGGTCGTTCTGTAAAAAATTATGCATGTTGTCCACCATTTTTTGCCCATCGTTATTGTTCGTGATCTTTGTGTACGAAATTTTCAGATCATTTTTCCCAAGCTTCTTTAACTGTGCCCTTAAAAATTCTTCTTCAAATAAATTCTTTCCTCCTTCTTCATCATCATTCTTCCACTGTGTTGAAAATTGTTTTTCAATGTCGATCGGTAGCATGCCGGCAAAAATTGCATTGCGTGCATACTGTGTTGCCGTTGGTAAGATGGAATAAAATGTTTCTTCTTCCTGTATCCTGAATGTAGAAGCAAATATTGGCTGGATTGTCTTCCACTGATCAAAACGCAGGTTATCAATCAACACAAAAAATAATGGAGTCCCCTTTTCAAGATGTGGCAGTACTTTAAACTTTAATAAAGTATGGCTCATGATCGGGCTATCCGTACTCTTTGGCGAAACCCAGGATGCATAATTCTTGGAAATGAATTTAAAGAACTCGGTATTTGCTTCCTGCTTCTGTGTTTCAAAGACCTCCTGCATTTCAGGACTATCGCTTTTTCTCATTTCAAGTTCCCAATAAACGAGCTTGCGGTAGATCTCCATCCATTCATTATAATCAGGATTGCTGTTAAGCGCCATGAATAAACTGCGAAATTCCTGTTGATATGCTGAAGTGGTTTTTTCTGCTACCAGCCTTTTGTTATCAATTATTTTTTTCAGGCTGAGCCATACCTGGTTAGGATTCACTGGCTTGATAAGGTAATCACTTATCTGGCTGCCGATCGCTTCATCCATCAAATTTTCAGCCTCATTCTTTGTAATAAGCACGACAGGTAAATTACTGTTTACCTCTTTTATCTGCGAAAGAGTTTGTAATCCTGTAATTCCAGGCATGGTTTCATCAAGCAATACAACATCAACAATATTATCTTTAACAAACTCAACTGCATCGTAGCCATTCGTGCGGGTCTGAACCTGGTAGCCTTTATTTTCTAAGAACATTATTTGCGACGTAAGGCTGTCGATCTCATCATCTACCCAGAGTATTTTTGGAACATTCATCATGTAAAGCGTTTAGGGTTTAGAGTTTAAGGTTTAGGGATTTGCGCTAGGCAGGTAGAGTTCAACTAAACTCTAAACTCTAAACTGATTCAGGCAAATTAAATTTTTTAAAACTATGCTTTGTAGCTTTGTTTCACTTTGTAATTCTTTTAACAATAAAAAGAGGCATCAGCATGGCATTTCACAAAATAATAAATGACCCGGTATATGGCTTTATAACGATAGATGATGAATTGATCAACGATGTAATTGCACATCCTTATTACCAGCGGCTTAGAAGAATATACCAGATGGCAATGGCTCATCTTGTTTATCCAGGAGCGGTTCATACAAGACTCCATCATTCACTTGGTGCATATCATTTGATGCGTTGTGCGCTGCAGGAACTGATGAGCAAAGGCATTCCAATTTCACCTGAAGAACAACAAGCTGTTAAGATCGCAATATTATTACATGATATCGGGCATGGCCCTTTTTCTCATGCACTGGAACAAGTACTCGCAGAAGGGTTACATCATGAAGAGCTTTCTTTAATGATGATGAAAGAACTGAATAAACAATTCAATGGCCGGTTGCAAATGGCACTGGATATATTTACTGATAAATATCCCAAGAAATTTTTACATCAATTGGTAAGCGGCCAACTGGATGTTGACAGGATGGATTACCTGTCGAGAGATAGTTTTTTTACCGGCGTAAATGAAGGCACGATCGCTTATGACAGGATATTGAAAATGCTTACGGTGCATGATGGTGAGTTAATGGTAGAAGAAAAAGGGATCTATTCGATCGAAAAATTTTTAGTGGCCAGGAGGCTCATGTACTGGCAGGTCTACCTCCATAAAACGGTATTAAGCGCCGAACAAATGCTAATTCGTATCATCAAAAGAGCTAAGGTCACAAAGGCCCAATGCCAGGAACCATTGAATAGTTTTATAAATCAACCGATCAATTCCGTGACACTGGAACAGTTTTGCAGCATCGATGATTATGATGTATTAATGGCAATAAAACAGTGGCGCACAAACGAAGATGTTGTTCTGTCGATACTCTGCCAGGGGATCCTCGACCGGCATTTGCTAAAGGTGAAGTATTTCAATGAGCCTGTTAAAAAAGAAATGGTTGATGAAAAAATATATGAAGTAAGTAAAAATTTGAACATCAGTGTACAGGATGCAAGCTGGCTTGCCTTTAGTGGAGAAGCTTCCAGCAGTACGTACAATTTTGAAAATGATCATATCCATATACTTTTCAAGGATGGTTCTGTTAAAGATATTTCTGAAGTTGACAATGCGCTTATCAATGAAAACCTGAGAGGCACGGTTAAAAAATATTACATTTGTTTTCTGAGATAGCTGTTAGCTGTTAGCTATTAGCTGTTAGCCGGTAGTTTTTATTGAGTTTAGTACAAGTTTCATTTCTCTTAAGGAAAACTTAGAGGCAGTATCAGAAACTTAAATTTGAATCTGGCATAGGCCATTAGCTAATAGCTAATAGCTAAAAGCTAAAAGCTAAAAACATGCAATTCAGCGCAGCACAAATAGCACAGATCATCGGTGGCATTGTTGAAGGGAATGCAGAAACAGGTGTTACTTCTTTTGGAAAGATAGAGGAGGCCCAAATGGGCCAGCTTGCATTTTTGGCTAATCCTAAATACGAAGATTTTTTATATACTACCAATGCTGCCATCATCATTGTAAACGATTCGCTCGAGCTTAAGCAACCTTTACATGCTACATTGATCAGGGTGCCTGATGCCTATAGCGCTTTTGCAACCCTTCTTGATAAGTACCAGCAAATAAGAACCCAGCAACTCACCGGGGTACAACAACCAATTTACATGCATCCGACTGTAAAAGTTGGTGAACAGGTTTTCATCGGGGCCCTTGCGTATTTAAGTGAAAACGTAATTCTGGGAAACGGGGTAAAGATATTTCCGCACGTCTACCTGGGAAATAATGTGAAGGTGGGAGAAAATACCATCATACACCCGGGGGTAAAAATATACCATGACTGTGTTATTGGTAAGAATGTAGTCATTCATGCCGGTACAGTGATCGGCAGTGACGGTTTCGGCTATGCGCCGCAAAAAGACGGCAGCCTTAAAAAAGTGCCGCAGATAGGAAACGTAGTGATCGAAGATTTTGTAGAAATAGGTGCGAATACCACCATTGACCGTGCAACGATCGGTAGTACCTTGATAAGGACCGGTGCCAAACTGGATAACCTGCTGCAGATCGCACACAATGTGGAGATCGGTGCGAACAGCGTCCTTGCTGCTCAAAGCGGTGTAAGTGGTAGCACAAAGATCGGCCGCAATGTAATGATCGGCGGACAGGTTGGTATTGTGGGCCATATCCATATCGCCGATGGAAGTAAAATAAATGCACAGAGTGGTGTAAGCAAATCTATTAAATCACCTAACTCTGCAGTTACAGGTTCACCGGCATACGATTATACATCAGCATTGCGAAGCCAGGCGATCAGCCGTAACCTTCCTCAATTGGAAAAGAGATTACAGGATTTGGAAAAACTGGTTTTCGACCTTCAAAACAAAAAATAACATTCGTCACTGCCATTTCTGTTTGCATCCCACTAATTTTACATCTCATTCGTTTCAATCTATTTGTGTGAAGAGATTTTCGCGGTTAATAATAGCCCTTACCTCGCTGATCTTACCAGCAGCATTAATTGCCCAGTTGACACCCGTGTCAGGTATCATAGTAGATGCCCATACCAAGGAGCCTGTAGGATTTGCTTCTGTATATATGTCCGTGGGACGTAACGGGATGACCACTGACAGTGCGGGGCGGTTCAGCATTCATGTAAATCAATCCCCAAACGCAAATGATACGCTCGTGGTTACCTACGTGGGTTATCAACCTTATAAAATGCCTGCTGTCATGATTGATGTCAACCGGACGTTGCACATCGAAATGGAACGTGGTGGAAATAATGGTGAAGTATTCGTTCGGACCAAAGTGAACAAAGGGCTTTTTCTCTGGAAAAAAATAATGAGCAAGAAGAAATTGTACAACCGGTATAATCTCCCAAATTTCAGCTATGAAAGCTATAATAAGCTTGAAGTGGACCTGAAGAATTTCAATGCAGACAAAGCAAAGAAGAATTTTATATTAAAATCTTTTTCTTTTGTTTTTGATAATATTGATAGTACCTCCGAAAAAGATCCATTTCTTCCGGCATACTTAATAGAAAGCCTGAGTGATTATGCCTACCAGCGAAACCCAAAAAAATTCCGGGAAACAATTAAAGCGTCTCATACCAAAGGTTTTAAGAATGAAAGCATCAATAAGCTGCTGGGTGTAATGAACCAGAACGTGAACATTTACAGCAATTATGTAAATGTGATGGACAAGGATTTTATCAGCCCATTCAATGATAACGGTGATGCATACTATAATTTTAATGTGCCCGATACTCAGATCCTGGACGGACAAAAGATCTTTCACTTTACATTTGATCCGAAGCGGGCGGGACAAAGCACATTTAAAGGAGATGCATGGGTGATCGCCAAAACATACCAGATCCAGAAGATCACAATGTTCATTGGAAGGGAAGCCAACATTAATTATATCGACAGGTTAAGTGTGTTCCAGGAATTTCACGCGGTCAATGATTCAACCTATTTTTTAATACGGGATAAATTCTTTGCAGATTTCAATGTACTTGGTAAAAGATCCTTAACCCTCATTGGCAGAAAAACCACTTCCTACAAGGACATTGTTATCAACAGTGATTCTATTACAAATGTTTTTAAAGACCAGCCGATAGAAGAAGTGATAACAACTGTTGGTGATGCCAGTGCTCATTCAGATTCTACCTGGAGTACGCTGCGCCATGATACACTATCAACAAATGAAAAAGCAATTTATACAACTATAGATAAATTGCTGCAAATGCCAAAGTTCCAGAAGCTTCAAACGAATCTTAGGTTTATTGGAACAGGTTATCGCAATATTGGAAATATTGAAATCGGCCCATGGTTCAATTGGATAAGCAGTGACACATTAGAGGGTACACGTTTCCGTTTTGATGTAGGCACAAATACGGGTTTCAGTAAAAATATTTACCTGCATGGATACCTTGCATATGGTCTCAGAGACCAAAAATTAAAAGGTAAGGCTGAAGCTTACTGGATATTAAGAAGAAAGCCCGGCCGCATCAGGCTTCATGCTTCTTATACAAAGGATATTGATAATGGTATAAGCCAATACGGTGAAGTTAGCCAGGATAACATTTTTACCATAGCCATCAGGAAATCTAATACAACCAGGAAATTTTTGCAGGCGCAGGACATACGGTTCGAGGTATTCAACGAATGGGGCAAAGGTTTTTCCACGGAAGTGTTCTTTGCGCATCGCCAATTCGACCCATTGTTGAACTTACCGCTTAAGAGCAGCTTCCCTGTAACTTCAGGCGAACCCCTGACAAGTTTTGAAATAGCTCTGAAACTCCGGTTTGCATATTTGGAGCAATTTGTTGAGGGAGATTATTTCCGGTATTCTTTAGGGACCAAATACCCGGTCATAGAATTAATGGTAACCAAAGGAATTCCGGGAGTTTTCCAAAGCGCATATGATTTTACAAAACTTACTGCCTTAGTAAAGGATAAAATGAAAATATCTCCATTGGGCACACTATCATACAAAGCTTATGCAGGTAAGATTATTGGTACACTTCCTTTTGCGTTCCTGGAAGTTCACCCCGGAAATGATATTTATTATTATAGCTCTTCCGGCTTTAACCTGATGAACAGGTTTGAATACATCAGCGATCAATATGCAGGTATAAATGTGGAGCACAATATTGGTTCGGGGATCTTCAGGTTCACACCTCTCACCCGTAAACTTAAATGGAGGCAATTCTGGAATGTAAAATCGCTCTGGGGCTCTATAAGCGACAAAAATAAAAAGATCAATGATTCATCTACCTTCAGGTACCTCAATGGCGGCAATTATACAGAAATAGGAACCGGCATCGATAATATGTTCAAAGTTTTCCGCCTGGATTTTGTCTGGAGGTTCAATCCTCCTACATCTCTTCACCATGAATCACGCTTTGGGATATTCGGAAGTTTCCAGTTCCAATTCTAAATTGAACAGCTTTAGCGCTTAATGGTAAAGAACGGACTCCCAAAAAATAAAATATCTTTGCCCAAATTTGAAATACAAGCATGGATAAAAACTTTAATGTTGATAAACAACATACCCTTGTTGCCCCGGTCAGTATTTCAGGTACAGGCCTGCATACAGGCATTAATGTAGATATGGTATTAAAGCCCGCCAATCCCGGTTTTGGCTATCAATTTCAAAGGACCGACCTTCCAGGCCACCCGATCATTAAGGCAGATTGCGATCTGGTAACAGAAACATCAAGGGGTACCACGCTTGAAAAGGACAATGCGAAAGTGTGTACGGTTGAA
>JBDSDG010000175.1:0-3336 GCA_039920685.1 Ferruginibacter sp. | reverse complement strand
GAAGGTTCTACTTTTAATCATCATTAAACTTTCTTAACCAAAAAATTATTTTATGAGACATTCAGTAAAGTTTTTAAACAAAAAACCCAATCAGGTTTTATTAATTATCCTTTTTTTATTAGGTTTTTCATCCTGCAAAAAACAAACTGATGAATCTGCCTTGGGAAAGGGCAATGGAACATTAAGCGCAGAAATGGTACTAAGATGGAACCAGGCAGCAATTTATGTTGTTACGCAAACCCAACAAGCCATTCCGCATCCCCCCATTCCACCTTTTATTGAATCAAGATATTATGCTATGGTGAATATTGCCATGCATGATGCATTAAACAATATTGTTCCTAAGTACAAAACGTATGCTTTACTTAATGCAAGAGATAAAGACGCTGATGCAAATGCGGCAGTGGCTCAGGCAGCTTACGAGGTTATCGTTGATTTTTATGGTAAGCTAAATCCACCAGCCTTTGTTACACCTCAAGCGGTACAAGATTACATTAGTAATCTTTTGCAGGAATCATTAAACACGGTAAGTGATGCAGCTGCAAAAGCAAAAGGTATTGCATTGGGGCACAAGTCTGCCCAGGCAATTATTGCCAGGAGATCAAATGATGGCATAGCCAATGTCATGTTTCCTGTTACAGAAGGTACACAACCGGGACAATACCGGTTTACATTTCCTTTTAATGGCCCTCCATTCAATGGTTTTTATGATTCTCCAGGCTGGGGAAATCTAACACCTTTTGGAATTACGTCTGGATCACAATTCAGACCGGGTGCGCCTTATGCAATAACAAGCGCAGCTTATGCAGCCGATTTTAATGAAGTAAAAAGTTTGGGAAGATATAATAGTACTACAAGAACCACCGATCAAACAGAGATAGCAAAATTTTGGGCACAAAGTTCCCCACAGGAATGGAACAGAATTTCCCTGAATATTATTGCCCAAAAAAATATGGGTGCATGGCAGGTTGCTAGGTTACTGGCATTGTTGCAAATGAGTGAAGCAGATGCATATATTGGAAGCTTAGAAGCCAAGCTACATTATTTTTTTTGGAGACCTGTTAGTGCTATTCATCTTGCTGATACTGACGGAAACCCCAATACGGATGCCGACCCTGATTGGGAAGTTGTGGGATGGGATCCTGCAGGTCCACCGGATGAAAGGTATTGGCCTACTCCACCGGTTCCTGATTATAGCTCAGCACATGCAACAGCTGGTGGTGCCGGTGCTGAGGTTATGAAAAACTTTTTTGGCACAGATAATATTAGTTTTAGCTCTGTCAGCACCTCTTTTGGATCTACCAGAAATTTTACAAGTTTATCACAAGCTGCAAGAGAAAATTCTTTGTCACGCATTTACATTGGTTATCATTTTCGGCAGGCATGTATGGAAGGAGAACAGCAAGGTAAAAATATTGGAAAGTGGGTATACGACCATTATTTAAATGAACTGTGATTTTATGAATTGCAGCTAACCTTTGAATAAAAAAATATTTTCTTTATTTATAAACAATGAAACAAATACTTTAAATGAAAGTTTGGGAGGAGGTGGAGATCCGGTGTTTGGAAACAATATAATGAAAATTTAAAATCGAACAAGTTGGGTATATATTCAATACTATCATCCTTACGAATTCCCTACCAGGATTCAGTGAAAAACCACCAATAAAATAAATTAAAACTAAAAAAGGTAAAATGAAAAAATATCTTTTCACCCTGTTAACTATTGGTATGACCGGTTTGAGTAATTTATTGCTGGCACAAATCCTCTCTGTTGGGGCCAGTGGAGTCACCCTTAAGGCCGGCACGATATTCTACGCAGATGGCCTGATCCTTACTCCTTCAGCCGATATTACACTGGCCAATCTATCGCTCAGCAGAAACGCCACTGTTTCACATCCTACTTCTAACCCGTACATTTCAAGAGTTTACCGGTTCAGCGCCAATACAGCTCCTTTTAGCGGAACAGTACAGATCAATTATATTGATCCGGGAGAACTGAATGGTATTCCCGAAGCCAATCTCCTGCTGAATGTACACAATGGCGCCCTGTGGCAGGCATTTCCGGGTACCGTTAATACAATTAATAATTATGTTCTCAGTAATCCTTTAACCAACGTGGCGTTGAATGAATTAACACTTGCCAATCAGTTAACTCCCCTGCCGCTTACCTGGCTTTCTTTTACCGCCATTAAACAAAATAGCACTGTGTTGCTGAAATGGAGTACGGGGAATGAACAAAACACCAAAGATTTTGTGGTGCAGTACAGCATTGATGGCATCCGTTGGAATAATTTAACCACGATTTTAAGAGGTGTCGCAAGCAGCAATACACAAAACTACAGCTATGTGCATACTTCTCCTGTAAAAGGCATCAACGTCTACCGTATCCTGCAAAATGACCTGGATGGAAGAAAAAGCTACAGTGAATTAAGAACAGTGAAGTTTATAGGGGATAATGCAACATTTACGGTGTTGGTAAACCCGGTCAGCAATGGTACACTGCAGATACAGGTAAACAGTGCCCTGGCTTTATCTCTTTATACTGCTGACGGAAAATTGATCTGGCAGAAAACTTTTAATGCAGGCTTGCAAAACATGGATGTAAGTATATATGCAAAAGGTATTTATTTAATGAAAGGAAATGATGTCACTATAAAAATCGTTATTCAATAATTTTAAAAAACAAAATCATGAAATATTTATCATTCTCAGCATTACTTATAATTTCATTATCTACTACAGCCCAGGTAGGTATTGGCACAACCACTCCCGATGCTTCTGCACTGCTGGACGTAAGCAGCACATCCAAAGGTTTTTTACCCCCGAGAATGACAGCAGCCGAACGAACTGCTATTTTTTCTCCAGCCAATGGTTTGTTGGTTTATCAAACAGACTATCCTTCGGGTTTTTATTTTTTTAAAGGAGGTGTTTGGACAAGTCTATCTGAAACCACAACATACCCTAATGGTACTGCAACACCTGTTCTGACTATATGTTGCCAAAGCTGGATGACAAAAAATCTGGATGTTGCCACATATAGAAATGGAACCCCGATACCGAAAGTTACTGACCCTGCAGCATGGGCTGCACTAACCACAGGTGCTTATTGTTATTACAATAACGACTCAGCTACTTATGCTGCCACTTATGGTAAATTATACAACTGGTATGCAGTAAACGACCCCAGTGGCTTAGCCCCGGAAGGCTGGCATATACCCACCGATTTTGAATGGACAACCTTGGAAAATTGTTTAGGAGGGGCAACTGTAGCGGGTGGAGCAATGAAACAAACCGGCCCCATATATTGGACAACTCCAAATACCGGAGCAACCA
>JBDSDG010000174.1:0-5428 GCA_039920685.1 Ferruginibacter sp. | reverse complement strand
CCCGTCATCCTTTTTTGATGGGCTTTGTTGTTTATAAAATATATTATAGGGTAAGCATTAATATTAGGTTTAAACGGTCTTTCACATTAAAATCTTTAGCGTGATCAAAAAAATAACCATTTCAGTTTTACTGTCTTTCTCCTTTCTAATCACGCTGGCACAAATTCCCGCGGGTTATTATAATACAACTTCAGGCCTTGCATGCCAGCCATTGAAGACAGCATTAAGTAATATTATTACAACCGGGCAGGTTTCTCTAATATATGGGCAGCTGGACGATATTCAGATGCCGGTAGTAGATACAATCAGGTCTGATGATGGCGCCACTTCCATTATTTGGGATATCTATTCAAACAACAATTCAGGGCCTGAGCCATTTGTATTTAACAGCACACAAATAGCTGCAGGTGGTTTTTGCGGAGCTTCAAGTGCAGCAACAGAAGGATTTTGCTGGAATAAAGAACATACATTTCCAAGGGCCTGGTTCCAAAACATGGATGGCACTTATCCTTCTCCAACTAATGCAGATCTGTTTAATGTAAGGCCAACTGATTACAAGATAAATTCTGTAAGGGCGAATAATCCTTATTCAACAATAACTTCTCCTTCATACATATTTCCAACAATTGGTGCTTTTCCCGGATATCCGATTCCACCAAATCCAATTCTAGATAAGTTGGGGCCTTCATCTGCTTCAGGTGTGGTGATCCCGATCGCATTTGAACCACCAAACGGTGTAAAAGGAGACCTTGCACGGGGCTATTTCTATATGCTTACCCGTTATGAAAGCCAATTGGCCAGTTGGATCTTGCTCCATACGGGGAATGGAATTGAGAAAGTTGTAGATGGGGCGAATGCGGTTTACCCTTCTTTTCAACTGCCCTACCTAACGATGATGTATAACTGGCATATTGCAGATCCTGTTGATGCGAGAGAAATAAACAGGAACAACCTTATTTACACTCAACAAAATAACCGGAATCCATACGTTGACCATCCAGAATATGTCGCGCTTGTCTGGCAATGTACCGGAGTGATACCGGTAACGCTTACCAGTTTTACAGCGGAAAAAAGGTCAGGGTCAATTCTCTTAAGATGGAATGCCACTTATGAAAGCAGCTTTAAGCAATTTGATATTGAGAGAAGTGTTGATGGAACAAATTTTTATAAAGTGGCGCAGGTAGATGGTGGAAATCTAGCCTCTTATTCGTTTGAAGATCATGACTATCCAAATCAATCAATTCTTTATTACAGGTTGAAAATGATAGACATTGATGTCAGGTTTAAAAACAGTAACATTATTGCTGTCAGGCTTAACGATCATTTTTCAAATGCAGTTGTTTATCCAAACCCTACTAAAGATAGGCTTTCGATAAAACTAACGGAACCATTAGCATTAAATACTGTATTGGTTGTAACAGATCTCGTTGGTAGAATAGTAAAACAGGAAACAGTTAATAACGGAACACTAATAATATTGACAGATGTGTCACAACTTGTCAGTGGCAGGTATTTTATCAAACTTGTAAATGAAAGCCGACTGATCAATCAATCATTCATAATAATGAGGTAGGACAGATCGGGGTGTTGATTTTGCAATTCCTGGCTTGTTTCACCATCGCGGTAATCGACTTAAGTTATTGAAAATAAGCGGATTCAGGTCAGCTAGCCAGGTGGGTAACACTTTAAAGATTGAGCACTCATTTTTCAATGTTTTCCCTTACCTTTGCCACCCGTTAAAAATCAGCGGGATAAACAATTTTTTAATTTAAAACAGGTAAAATGAGCAACTACGAATTGATGGTGATTTTTACTCCTGTGCTTTCTGAAGAGGAATATAAATCCGCTCAGAAAAAATACGAAGCTCTCGTTACAGAAAACGGCGGCGAAGTAATGCACTCAAAACCATGGGGATTAAAATCACTGGCGTATCCTGTAGCCAAAAAGACAACAGGTCTTTATTGGGTTATGGAATATTCTGCGCCAACCAGCTTCAATGAAAAGTTGAAAATTCAACTTTTGCGTGATGAATCAGTCATGCGACACATGTTCACTGTACTCGATAAATACGCCGTCGAGTATAATACAAGAAAGAGAAGTGGTGTACATTCAGCAACTGAAAAAGCGGAGGCATAATCATGGCAAAAGCAAATGAAATAAAATACCTCACAGCTATCAAAGCTGAGAAGCGCCCCAAGAAATATTGTCGTTTTAAAAAGATGGGCATTCGCTACATCGATTATAAGGATGGCGATTTTTTGAAGAAATTTCTGAATGAGCAAGGAAAATTATTGCCCCGTCGTATTACCGGAAACTCATTGAAGTTTCAGCGTAAAGTGAGCGAGGCGGTTAAGAAAGCCCGTCAAATGGCAATTCTTCCTTATGTTACAGATCTTTTAAAATAAATTTTTCACCACCCTAATCTGCCTGATAATTTTCGGGATCGGAGAAAGTGACGCATAAGCGTGATTGGGTAAAAATGCAAAACAATGCAGGTAATATTAATTCAGGATGTAAATAATCTAGGCGGTGTTAATGAACTGGTAACCGTTAAAAATGGTTATGGCCGTAATTATTTAATCCCAAGCAAGCTTGCTGTAGAAGCAAGTCCTAGCAATCTAAAGCAGATGCAGGAAAAATTAAAGCAACAAGGAAAGAAAGAAGCGAAATTGTTGGCTGAAGTAAACAATGTAATTGCTGTTTTAAAAGACGGTGCATTAAAGATAGGTGCCAAGACCGGTACAAGCGGGAAGATATTTGGTAGCGTAACATCTGTCCAGGTGGCACGCGCTATCAAAGAGCAGAAAGGTTATGAGATCGATCGCCGCAGGATTACAATTCTTGATGATGTCAAGGAACTAGGAACATTTAAGGCTAAAGTTGATTTCGGTAACGGGAACGAAACTGAAGTTGAGTTCGAAGTAATAGGAGAATAATTATAAACCTCAAATATGCTTGATCCGCCTTTTACAAAGGCGGATTTTTTTTGATGTTTGTACAGATGTAAGGTTCATGAGAATAAATGTAAAGAGCTATGTCAAAATATCTAATAATAATAGAAAATAAAAAAACAGATTTTTCAGCCTACTCTCCTGATGTTCCGGGATGCACAGCTTCAGGAAACACGATACAAGCTGCATTAAAGCAAATGATAAAAGTTCTTGAAAAGCATTTCCAAAAAATAGAGAATTTACCTGAACCTAAAGGACTGAATTATTATATGAATGACGATTCATTTAAAAAGGGTTCAACAGATTTTATTTTATTAGCAGAACTCGACGAGGATTGATAATTACAGCAAAAACATGCGATTCGTAGCATTAGATCGAATCTTATTTCATTTTTTTTAGAAAATCTTTGAGAATTTTGTTGTCTGAAGGTATTTTCAGGCTACGCTTTTCTTGATTCACCTGAACCTGTATTGATGTTGGCACCAGAACTTTTTGTTGAATAACGGGTTCAACCACATCGTAAAATTTCACAGGATGGGCCGTTCCCAAAAAAATTCCCTGCCTCTTATTATCTTGCTTCTGTAAATACTTTTTTAAACCTACCCAGGCAACTGCGCCATGGGGATCCAATAAATAGTTTTGGTTTTGAAACACGTTTTTGATGGCTGCTCTTGTTTCATCATCCGAAATACTATAGCTGGTCACCAACTGATTCAAAAGATCAAGTTTTCCGGCAAACATCTCCATGATCCTAACAAAATTACTTGGATCCCCGACATCCATAGCATTTGAAATAGTAGCTACTGCTTTTTTTGGATCATACTTTCCTTTCTCAAAATATTGTGTGACGGTATCATTTGCATTGCAGGCAGCAATGAAATGGCTTACAGGCAGGCCTGACCGTTTGGATAATAATCCAGCGCAGATATTTCCGAAATTCCCACTCGGAACGGATATCACAGGAGGATGTGCTTTATCAATCCATTGCTTCCATGCAAAAAAATAATAAAATTGCTGAGGCAACCAACGGGCTACATTGATCGAATTAGCAGAAGTGAGAAAGAGCATTTTATTCAGTTCTTCATCAGCAAATGCTGCTTTTACCATTGCCTGGCAGTCATCAAAATTCCCTTCCACTTCCAGCGCATGAATATTGTTTCCAAGTGTAGTTAATTGCTTTTCCTGCACATTGCTTACTTTCCCGGATGGATATAATATAACAACTTCGACACCTTTTATATTGTAAAAGCCATTTGCTACGGCGCCGCCGGTATCCCCAGAGGTCGCAACCAATACAACCACCTTGTCGCTTTTCTCCCTGGCAAAATATCCAAGGCACCGGCTCATGAATCTTGCCCCTATATCTTTAAATGCCAGTGTAGGCCCGTGAAATAATTCCAAGGAAAAAATATTGCTGCTAACCTTGACCAACGGAATATCAAAATCTATGGTCTCCTCCACGATCTGTTTTAAAACTTCTGTTGGAATAGAAGTTGAAACATACGGGGATATAATGCGATAGGCGATCTCTGCATTTGAGTATTTTTCAATATCCTGGAAAAACTTGTTTTCAATTTGCGGAACTCTTTCCGGAAAATACAAGCCTTTATCAAGGGGTATACCTTTTAAGGTTGCTTGTTTAAAATCAACTTCAGGAGATTGTTTATTTGTACTGTAAAATTTCATCTGTGGCTAAAGAAGGGTAAGTTATATAAGCTTACATAATTTCAATTCCTTTTGAATTTATTGATGTCACATAAGTTTTATAATCAATACCCAGTTTATTATAAGTGTCGATCATTATAGTTTCCATTTCCTGAGCGATATTTCGTTCTTTCGCCATAAAAAAAACAGATGGGCCTGAACCCGAGATCCCTCCACCGAGAACACCAACTTCTTTGCAGCGAGCCTTAAGCTCCGAGAACCCGGGAATCAATACACTCCTTACGGGTTCTATTATTATATCTTCCAATGAACGGCCTATCAACTCATAATCTGATTTTAAAAGTCCGGCTACAAGTCCTGCTATATTGGCCCATTGTAAAATGGCATCTTTCAAAAGAATTTGCTTGGGTAAAATTTCTCTTGCATAGGATGTTTTTACTTCAATCTGTGGATGAACAACCGTTATATACATCGGCGGGGAAATCAGTGGAACGATATCAAGCGGATCCAGGGATCTTATAAGAGTTATTGATCCATAAATACATGGCGCAATGTTATCGGCATGCTTAACACCTGAGGCAAGTTCTTCTCCACACATGCCAAACCGAACGAGATCTTCTTTTGAAAAAAAATTATCAAGCAAATAATTGGCGGCAACTACAACACCGGCTGCTGATGCTGCGCTGGAACCTAATCCACTACCTGGCTTAATGTGCTTTTTAATAAAAACCTCAAAGCCAATATTTTTTTTGTAAGCAACCAACAACGCATTTAACGCAACCCCTGCAACATTTTTCGAAGGGTCCAAAGGA
>JBDSDG010000173.1:0-12224 GCA_039920685.1 Ferruginibacter sp. | reverse complement strand
AGAAAATAATGGACAAAAGATGATCTACAAAGGGAATCTTCAATTCCGGGATAATGAAAATATACAGCTTGAATATTTTTCTGGCAGTGAAGAAAATGTATTTGAAAAAGGAAGAATATTGAAATTGAAGAAACTGAAGTGAACCAAAATTAAGCTGTATTAATAACTAAATTTTGGATCAGCCTTCAAGACTGGCTTACTCTTACTTATCACTTGCTTATTAGCATAGACTCATTGTATAAGTGAATAACTTGCATCTTAATTAAGAAAGAATGTCTCCCGCTTGTTGCGATTTTTTGGTTAGAATAATTAATATATCCCGGTAACCGTTGATGGGCTGATAAATTACCAGGGAGAACAATGTATAAAAGCCATCTGAATGTTTAGGATAATATAATTAGTTGGCAGGCCACTCACTTGCGTTAATTAAAGAGAGCATTGAAGAAATATTACTGCAGAAAAAATGATTTTGATTCTAAACCAGTCACAGATTGGCGATGTAGGATTGACGCAAGTTATCCTGGGGAACACGTGCGCCCGCGAAGAGAATATGTACCGCAATCAATTAATGAATTTATCTATTGCTGCAAACAACTGTTCTTTACTGAAAGGTTTTACGAGGTATGTATCAGCACCGTTTTCTAACGCCACATCGGCCGCGGAACTATCGAACCCTGAGATCATAATTACTTTTAAACCGGGATGCACTTTTTTAATATGGGGAATAAAATCCATACCAAGCCCATCAGGAAGCCTGTTATCCAGGATCACTACGGAAGGTTGTTTTTGCTCCAGGTATACTACAGCTTTAGCGAGGGTTTTTACATGATCCAGCTCTATTCCTTTGCCAGTTAACAGGATGTTTATTAAAAGGCACATATCGCCTTCATCCTCTACGATCAATACGTTTTTAGTTTTTAAATTTGTCATAACGGTTTGCTGGTTTGGGGGTATTATTCAAATTATGGACCAAATAAATAATTTAGAGATCATGCAACTTGCCATGCAGGATACACCCAACTGATCTTGCCGAACACTTGCTATAATTAAGGAAACACCAGGTCATAGCGGATCATTAATAGCCTACACCATAAACCCTCAAACTCTCAAGCCTAAGCGTTCTAGTAAATACTCCCATTCGATACGACCTCTCCAGCTGTCATGTTCTTTAATAATTCGGAGTCATCCTTGAGTTGCAGGAATGTGAGTGAAGGTAAAAGACCATTGGGTTTGCGATAACCATCCGCACCATTGGAAGAGAGGCTGATAAAATCATTTGGGCATATGTTATATGCTACGTTCCAGGAATTGTTCATACCAGTAGCTGTTTTACCTCGGGTTGGTTGTGGATCTTTAAAAGATATATTGTTTCTGAATTCCTTCAACAGCTCAGCACGTACGCCTTCACATGTAAAGCCACAGCCATCATTACCATTTCCATTTTGATAAGAAATATTGTTGAACAGGACAAAGCTACTGGCCCCATTGTCTTGATTAAAGCCCGCCTGCCTGTTCTCAAAAGCCATGCACGATTGGAGCACACGTTCAGACTTACCAACCCTTTTCAACATCTTGCCGTGAAGTTTTTGTCCGGCTTTAAAACCTGAACCTTCGCCGGCCACATCCCAGCTGTAAGGCTTATAACCATTCCAGAAGGCCCAGCAGCCTTCAAGAACGAAGTTTCCTGTTGATCGTGTAAGGTCAAACCCGTCGTTGGAGCATTTCCACACCCGGCAATAACGGAAGGTATCCTGGTCGGCCGATGCTGAGTTGCAGTGAATACCATTGGCATTATTCCATCTACCTGTTACAGTCAGGCTGTCGAAAATATGATGCACATCGATATTGACGAACATGCTCCTCACTGTGTTCTCTCCTAACACCAACCCGTAGCCGCCAATATGATCTATCTCCAGGTTCTCAAAAATGCTGTTGCTTGTCAGCGAGATGTCGATGCCTCGCGATAAGCCTGATCCGTCTTGAATTTGGTTTAATCCTGATACACGCAAGCCTGCGATATGCAAATAGCTGCATTGCTCGATCTTCAGGCCTGTAGGATCACTTTGCGTTGTATTGATATCATCCAGTCCGAGGATCGGTGCTTCACCAGGAAAGGCCATAATGCAAATGCGTTGTTCCGCAGTGCCATGGATGTTGCGCCACAACACATGGTTCGTTTCTGCGTCACCGTAATTGCTTTGATAAACACCACCACGAATGAAAACAGTGTCCCCGGGTGTAAGTCGGCCATCCTTCACAAGGACATTTATATAATCCCAGGAACCGAAAGGCCGAAACCGGTCGCCTTTATTTTTATCATTACCATTGGGAGCAATAAAATAAGTCTTTTGCGCATTCACTAAATGTGGAATAGCAAGCAAAGCTAAAAACAGTGTGGTGCAGATGTGTTTCAAGGTTCGTGTTTTATTTATAGGCTGTCCAATTATTGTACACCAATTGTTGTACCTATTCTGACGTTTATGCCCTGGTTATTTTAAAAAAAATCAAACTCCACCAGGGTTAAAGCTGGCCTGGTTGTGAAAGGGGGAGATCACGGAACTGAATTATGGCAACAGGCATGTGAAGGCTTATTGCCTGCATTTTTTTGCGCTGCACAATGGCCACAGAGCATTCAGAGATAATGGAAAAAAATGATTAGGAGATGGCTGATCTGAATTCAGAGGATGAACTGGGTAGTGATTAGCAGGGTAAAAGTAAAAAGAGTATCTGAAACCGCATAGCTTTTTACCTGTTATTTTTTTCTTTTTTCCCACGAACGTCTACTATAAAGGACTTTGCGATACCTGGCTATCTAAGTAATGAATGTCCTTCATCATTTCAATATGTAGTACAGTATATATCCCCTGTATGCCCGGTTCATAAAATTTTGTTGAACTATGTTCGTAGTTTTCGGGGATAGAGCAGAGATTCCATTTCCCGCTGCAAGGATTCAAATGCATATAACTTAATTTCTGATCTATAAATTTGTCGCTGTTACATTCTTTCCAGTCAAATGACAATTCCCATACCTCGTATTTTTTATTGTTCTGCTTTCTTTTATTTTCTGCTGACTTCGCAAGCTCCTCCAGAGGATGAAACAGTACTAGACATTTAAGCCGTTTCACGATCTCATAAGCCATAAATCGCTTGCCATTACCAATAATTGTATTTATTAACTGGTCTGTTTCTTTAAAACTAATCATTTCATGCACATGATTAAACATGATCACATAGCAATTGATAAAGTGGCCCTTCAAATATCATATCCCAATACTATTTCCAACAAACAAAGCCATCGTGAGCAGGTAAAAGTGATAAAGAATGTTCCGTTAGAATAAGGGATGGTTTGCTTTACCGGCATGGCTGAAAATAATGATAAATTGGAATTAAAAGTTTGAGATGACTGGTAAAATTTATTTATTTAGCTTTTGTGGGTATACGCAACGTCCCTTACAGGAGACGTTGCTATGAGGAGATTACTGCGCTAGAGTTTAAGCAGTAGCTTCCTTAATTCCGGCGATCGCTGCAACTCAGTAATATATTCTTCTTCAACTCCGGTTCTTTTTAATTCAAATAAGTTTACTAAAAGTTTTTTTACCCCTGGAATACTTTTTAAAGCTTTTTCATTGCTGAAAAGCAGGACAGACCAATTCTTTAAAATAAACTCCAGCCCATCTTCGCGGTAGTTTTTTAACTGTAAAAAGCGGATCATTTTTTTTAAGGACTGTTCTTCTGCAGCCTTGCGGTTATTGTTGTATTGGTCTTTCACCATACGTGTATAAGCCCTGCTAAGATCAGTTGCATCAATAGCAACGGCGTCCTTTTTTAATATCAATTGCATTCTTGAACCTGCCAGTTTTTTTAAAACAGCTGTGGAGCTCCGGTAGCCGGGACTGGTTTTTATTAAAGTATCTTCTGTTTCGGCTAACTGCTTTTGCTCCTTACCGATAGGACGGAACCCCGCATGGTAATAGACCCAGAATGCACCTGAACGAATGCCATCATGATTTTCTTTTCCCACCTGGTATGGATCAACACTAAAACGTTTTAAGTGGTAAATTTTTTGGTGCAGTTTCAATACCTGGTCAAAAATGTATTGCGATTCACCACCACGGTATGCCGGAAAGATATTAAGCCCGATACGGGCGCTGTCGAACAAGATCCATGAACCGGCATATGCCACCGGTAAACCATTTTTAAAAACCACGTATCCCAAATAGCTGTCAATCGGATGGCGGCGCTTCGGGACCATTCCCATCAATGCTATGAAGATACCGCGTTGCAAATGATGATAAGAAATAAGCTGTGGTGCTGTAAAAGTTATGGGGTCAATTTCACGAAGATGTGTGATCAATATCATCCTGCTGCAATCAATGATCTGTGCAGATGCTGCGGCATCAAGTTTAACAGCCTTGGGTTTTATTTCCTTTTGCCGGTTGAAGTCCTTTTTGACAAGAGACCGGTGATAATAAGTAGCGTTCAAAGAACGGGGAAGACAAAGATGAGTTTCAATTTCAATTTCCACATTTATACCGATAGCATTCCAAAGTTCATCCTTTACTTCAGGGCGGATATCTGATCCGTCAAAAACAGCAATAAACCAATCGAGTAGGTCTTCTTCACTTTGCATGGTTACTTTGAACCATGATCTCCAGTTTTCATTGGCATCCTGCAGAATCTCCGATTCTACCTTGGGCATCACCACCGAAAGAATGGATTGGATCTGCCCGTCATCAGTTTCAAAGGAACTGAACCGGATATTTGCCGGATCTTCCTTCCGCATCCATTTTACGATCTCGAAACTAAAAGCCGCACAAAGTTTTGTACCGGTAATTCCTGAATTAAATAAATGCCTTTGTATGTTTTCATTGGAAATTATATATTGTTTTAGCTGTACCAGGGACTGGTTGGCTTGTTTGTAAATAAGATTGTTGTCAGGATATGCCAGGAGGAAAAGTAAACTATCATACCACCTTTGTATGTTCTTTTTATCTTTTGGAGGTTGATTGCCGATCGCTTCCAATAGTTTCATTTTTTGAGCAGGGAGATCTGCTCCATAGCGGTTACGTATAGTATATAGTTGAGAGATATGCAAATTGTATCGGTTCATGGTTAATTATTGTGAAAGGTGATATTTGGTGAGTGATTCCGGAATTGTAACGCCATGCCGGGGTAGATGTCAGTTATTCTTCGCCGCATATAGCATCGTATCATTACAGCTAACCTTATTATTAAATACAACTGGTCTTTTAAAAGTTTGAATGTGAAAAGTGTTTTTATCCTGAAGGCCTTTTTATTTCTTTTTTTGTTTCCAATTATTTTCCATTGCGTTGTAAGCTTTTTTAGTCACAGTGGATTTTGATCGTGGTTTGGTAACTCCTTTTTCCCTTCTTGCATTGATATTATTAACTAATGAATTTTTTACTCCTAATTTATTTTTTGAAATGCTCTTAGTCATGACGGAATTTAAGTTACAAAAAGCAAATCATGTGCCTATATAAGTCTGCTAAGGACTATGAGTAATAATGTTGGGTATGTGAATGACCCCTTTATTTGGCAATGCTTTGTTGATTAAATTTTATACAACGATGTTGCCTTTATCTTGCTTAAACCCATATCGTATTGCCGCTTGAAGTATATCAATGTTAATATCTTTTAGCATTTTAAACTTAATGCAATATCCTGTCACGCTTGCCTTGCCAATTTTCTTTCCATATGTCTCAGCTAAGTATTTCTTATCCTTGATATCTAGAAGATACACTGATATCCCGGTGGTGTTTGCACTGATTCCAATTTGATAAAACTCTTTCGTTTTTCCATCAGCATATTCTAAAGCCTGGATTCCATATCCTATATTAGGATTTGAGACTGATTTATTTTCACTGTTTTTACCATCGAGGAACCACAATCTACATGCCGGCATTATTTGTAAAATGATGGCGTGCAACTCTTGAATGTCATTGCGTTTTTGTTCAGGTTGGCTGCTAATGTAGTTTTTGATCAATTCTTGTACGTTCATATAAATTTCAGACTTAATTATTACGAAAGCTATGTTGCTCTAACTTAAAAACAATGAAGCTTTTGTCGGCATCTTTCTCCGGATAGGGCTGTTTTTTAAAATTAAATTTCTCTAATAGACTTGTTGATTTTTGGTTTTCAAAATGAGTATATGCTTCTATTGAATTTACCCCGATATGTTGAAATCCAAATTCAAGTACTTTTGATACAGCTTCCTGCATTAATCCCTTTCCCTGGTAACCTGGTAATAATTCATAGCCGATTTCTGCTTTATTATTATCGTCTGCAAATTCAAATAGACAAATTGTTCCAATCAATTTGCCACTCAAAGAAATTGCCCAATAAATCGAGTCATTTTTTTTGACGTTTTCTGTAATAATCATAATAAAAGATGTTGCATCTTCAATTGATTTGCTTGGCTGTCTGCTAAGATATCTGTTTATATTGTCGTCAGAACGCAATGCAAATATTTCATTATCGTCAGTATTAACCAGTTGTCTTAATATAAGCCTTTCGGTTTTTAATATTGGGAAAGGTGTGAATATTCTATTTGTCATTTTTCCTTGAATTATATTGTGTTAAGCTTCCTCAGTGGCCGCTAAACTTGAGCATTGCAGAAGTTTTGAAATTTGTTGAAATTAAATAATTTAAATTATTTTGCTATAGTCCAAAACGTAATTTCCGGAGGTCCCGCTAAAAAAACTCTTGAGTCAATCATGAATTGTTGAAGGTGTTTGGTTTTGAGGTGATCTCCTTTATAATAAACTTCGTTAGACCACTGTTCATATAATAAAATATTGGATTTGTCATCAGCGTCAAGATGAACTATGATATTTACATAGTGTGGCTCCTTTTTAACTATTTCAATAAGATTTTTTAATCCGATAAGTGCTGCAATATCTTTTCCTGGTTGAGTTTTGTATTTAACTGTCACAATCAAGTTTTCATTTGATTGTGAGTAAACAGATTTGAAACTTGAAGTGATCAAAACAATAATGAAAATTAAAATTAATTTAAGTTGTTTCATTTTTAAAGTTTTAAAGTTAAGAATGCTGCAATTTGCTTGCGCCAACAAAAGCCATTGGCGAAGCCAGGAAATTCATTTATGAATTCGGGAATTCAGATGTAAATTAGGGAACTGAAATTACTCTTAAAATAAAAATTCAAATAGAGACTTATCAGCCACGAAGAAAAGAATGGTAGATATGCTGAGAATATTCGTGTCTGCCATGTGGCTGCAGTTTATAAATTAGCTTTGATTAAATTTCCCATGTGCAAAAAGTTTCACTCTATACAATGTCGCTATTGTTTGTTTTAGCAGGACTAAATCATTTTTTGCATAAAGAATTTTACATAAAAATAATGCCTTCTTGGATCGGATTTCATGAGCAATTGGTAATCGTTAGTGGGGTTTTTGAAATATTATTTGCTTTACTTTTATTACCAAGTCAAACCAGGCGGTTTGCAAGTTGGGGTTTAATACTTTTATTAATTACTGTTTTCCCGGCAAATATTCAAATGATGCTGAATTATGTAAATCAGCATCATTCAAATTTGTGGATTAGTATAGTCAGATTACCAATACAAATATTATTGATTTGGTGGGCTTATACTTTTGCTAAGAAATCATTTTAAATTTAAGGAGTGTCAGATAATTGAGCCCAAGGTTGAGTATTGCCAAATTTTGGGAATTTGTTGCTAGGTATGCTGAGTGTGGAGGTAGATTAGTGAACGTAAATTACAACTGAAATTAAATCAATTAAGGACTTGTCGGCCGAGAGAGGTTCTGCAAAGAATATGAATGTCCTGAATGGTTGCGGCAATGGCTTGGTTATGCCCTGCCTTTTGTTGTCAGGTTTAAATAATTACCATATCCAATTAAGTTTTTATAAAGGATTTCTATTTGTCATTTTGATAAAGGTAATATTCAGTGAATGATCAATCGCGTAATCCATCTAGGCGAATAAAAATCATTTAAAAATTGAAAGGGAGCCGTTTAGTTGATTAAATATTCTAAAAACAAAAAGATGATTAACTTAGAAAACTCTAAATGAAAGTGGCTCTAAAGTAAGGTGAGCCAAAATTAAAACATGAAAAATAGAACAAAAGATACAAATACTACGTAAAACATGAGACCAATAAGTTGGTATTACATATAACAGAAATTTTTAACGAAGAACATTTATAATGCAGTTTACAGGATCTCTAAAAGAAAATTTTTTGCTATCATCACTTGCGGAGGAAAATTTTGACATATTAAAGCAAACAATTAAAACTGGCCTTACCATTTTATGGAATCTGAAAGAAGACGCTTTTCTTTTTGTTGATGGAATTGAATACTGCTTAAAGCAAAATCAAATTATATTTCTTACTGAATTCCATATGCTGCAGGTGGAAAAAATAAATGAATCACGATTACTACGCTTCAATCGCCCCTTTTACTGTATAAATCATAATAGTGATGATGACTGTAATGGGATTCTTTTTTTTGGAGCTGCACAGGTACCAATTATTCAATTGCCAGAACATGAAGTTGAAAATTTTGATAATATATGGAGGATGCTCAATAAAGAAATGCAATTGAAAAATGACATGCAAATTGACATGCTTCGCACTATGCTAAAACAACTGGTTATACTTTGTACAAGGTTACATAAGGAACAGAATAACACTGCACACATTGAAAAAGGTAAGTTGGATATAGTCCGTAAGTTTAACTCCCTGGTAGAGATGAATTATAAATCTATACATGGAGTTGCAGAGTATGCCGCGATGCTGAATAAATCTCCCAAAACGCTTTGCAATTTGTTCCTGCAATTCAATCAAAAAACGCCATTGTATGGTATTCAAAGTCGGATACTTCTGGAGGCAAGAAGACTTTTGCATTATACTGACAGAACAATAAAAGATATTACTTACGAATTAGGATTCGAAGATATTCAAACCTTTAGCCGTTTTTTTAAAAATAAAGAAGGTATGTCTCCAAAAGAATTCAGACAATCAACATTACCAACTATTGTATAGGTAAAATTGCCAACTTTTCGGGCAATACAGCCTATTATTCCGCTTTACTTCCAGTCATCTTTGCATTGTTACTTTATTATTCACTTAATTAAAACAATGACAAAGTTTTCTGTTCCACTAAAAGAAGAAGTAAGTACTTCCAACAAAGCCCTTTTCGATCAGCTAAAAAAGACTGTCGGTTTTGTCCCTAATATCTATGCGCTAATGGCTTATTCAGACACTGCCTTAGATAATTACATAAAATTTGAAAATGCTCCCAACTCATTTTCGAAAAAAGAGGTTGAATTGATTAAGTTAGTCGTCAGCCAGGAAAATGGTTGCCAATACTGTTTGAGTGCGCATACTGTTTTTGGCAAAATGAACGGTTTCAGCGAAGATCAAATGATGGAGATACGAAGTGGTTCAGCTTCTTTTAATGGTAAGCTGAATGCATTAGCGATTATTACAAAAGAAATTACCGCCGGCAAAGGTCAAGCTACTGATGAAGCCGTAAAAAACTTTTTAGATACCGGTTATACGAAAGGGGCTTTAATTGAATTGGTACAACTGGTAGCTGTTATGGTAGTTACTAATTATTTGCACAACCTTTCAAAAGTGCCCATTGATTTTGCATCCGCTTTACCATTGGAAGAGCTGGCTGTTTAAAAGTTCTTCTGTTTACTCTAATCTTTATAAAAGGCATCTAAATTTTTAAAATATAAAACTTAATCAAAATGAAAAATAAATTAATTGGATTAACAGCGCTAACTATACTCAGCGTTTTAATTATTACAGGGTGTAAAAAAAATGATGCATCGAATAACCAGGGCAATCATCCACTTGGATATTTATATACAACAACAAATGGCGAAGGTATAAACCAGGTGGTAAGGTTTTCCCGTTTCCCTAATGGCTCATTATCCAATGAAACTGTTTATTCTACTAATAGCTTAGGTGGCGCTAATGTTGGCGCAGGGGGGGATGCCCATGGCGATTTTGATGCACAGGGTGCTATCCAAATTATTGGTGATTATTTATTAAATGTAAACGCGGGAGGAAATACTGTTTCAGTTTTTTCATTAAACAGATCCTCAGGCGACTTAACATTTAAGAATAACACTTCTTCGGGTGGAACAAGACCGGTGAGTATCACCTATACAAAGAAAGGTAGCAATGCTAATGAATATTGGGTTGCAATAGCCAACCAGTGGAATAATCCAAATGTTCAAAAGGATGGTGAGAACATTGAGCGTTATCCTAACGATGCATTTTTTGACCAGGACCTTACACAACCAGATCCATCTGATAACGAAAGAAACATTCAGCTATATTCCTTCAATACAGCTAATGGTACGCTTACACCAGAGCGATTATTAGATACATATGTGAGGGAAAATGGCGGCCCTACTACAGTAAGTTTTAGCGAAGACGGAACAAAGCTTGCAGTTAGCACGTGGGGTATAGCTCATTTCAGTACGGAAAATACTTCTCTTGACGAACAGCATGCCAGCCGTGTATATGTGTATAATTTTTCAAACGGTAATTTAAGTGGCAAGCGTTATTTTGAAGAAGCTGGAATAGCTGGTACTATTGGTTTTAGCTGGGCAAGGGCAAGCAATAGTCGTTTATATGCTTCTAACTTTAACCTCATCCCTTCTAAAAGAAATAACAGTGTAACTGTATTAACAGATAATTTGAATAGCGTTACTAAAACAGGGAATTACGGCGTTACTACGGCATCCGGGATCAACGAAGCTTGTTGGACTGCTTTAAATTCATCAGGAGATAAACTATATGTAGCAAGTTTTGCAACCAATCTTATTTCAACTTTTAATGCAGGTTCATCAGGTCTAAGTTTTTCTTCTTATAAACCAAGAGCTGGTGTGGCTCCTGCCGGGGATTCTAAAGATATTTATATTACTCCGGATAACAGGTACCTCTACAACCTTGGAGCTTTCCAGTCTTTTTCAATAAATAGTTTTACTATTACAGGCAACAGTGTTAATTACAAATCACAAACCTTTTTAAATACTACATCAGCCGGCGCAGGTACTCCCGGTAAATATAATTTTCTTGGTTTAATGGGGTATGACGTTAGCCAATAATAATTATAACGAAGACTTTTAAAGATGAAGGTTTAGCGGATAAGTGCATTATTGTTGGAGTTGATTTCATAAAAACTCCCTGCCGGAAAATTGGCGGGGAGTTTTTATTATTACCATTCCATGGAACTGCTTATAAAAACTTCCTGTGTTAATTGATTTACGATAAACACTATAGATTCACATAAGTTTAGTGGTGTTTTTCGCCACGTGTCTGGGTTAGAACGTACTAAAAAACTAGTTTAAATTTTCGATAAACAATGATGCTTTTGTCGGAATTATTCTTCGAAGAGGCAAATTTCGGCAATACATTGTTATCTGCTGTGCTTATTGTATCTAAAATTATTTATTAGAATTATAATCTGTCAAAATCCAAGTTAAAAATACTGCACCGGCAAAACATAGATAAAAATTGCGAGCAAGTTCATTTTCTATACTGCCAAAATAGAATGCTACTCCAACTAAAGACAATGAAACCAATAATTCAATGATGCCATGAATTCTAAAGGGAATTATTTTAATAAGACCGAATTTAAAATTTGTCAATATAGTTAGTAACAAATGAACTCCTGCTAACGAATATGTGAACATAGACGTAATTTCAGGCAAATGAAATAATTTCGGTGAAGCGGCTAGGAATACTACTACTAGATAATCTAATAATCCATGTGTTACAGAGTTAATTTTCATTTTCTTAGTTTTTAAAGTTTTTAAAGTTTTAATAAGTCGTTTGAGGCTTTCATAGCAAAAAACGAAAGCCATTGCCGCAACTTAGATATTTGTTTCTGTATCCGTTAGGTGCTGGTATTTCTACTGCCATTTTCTCTTAATCAGGTGCCAACCGAAGATAATCAGGAAAATGGTAAAAGAAGTATAAGTATTTACATAAGCCAATGGAATAGCAGCAACTATTGCTATAAAACTGATTACCGAGTAAATGTCTCTTCCCTTGTTTTTAAAGAAATCAGGGTTGGCTATTTTCTTAGATTTTGCATATAAAAATATAAGAATAAAAAACAAATTCATGATACAATAAGTAGTGCTGAGCAACGCCACAGCAAATGGATCGCGATAGTGTCTCCCGGCAAAGGCAGTCACAAA
>JBDSDG010000172.1:0-26811 GCA_039920685.1 Ferruginibacter sp. | reverse complement strand
CAAACGTCCACCTGATCGAATCCGTAGTATTTAATGGAGTGGATGTATTCTCAAAATGATAAGTATTGATTGCACCCGGTATAAGTCCATAGCTAAAGCTTGCAACAAGGTTACAGCTAATAGGATTTGTAACAATAACAATATGGCATATTTCTTTTATGCAGTTCGTAAGGCCGCCATTTGGATCTCTTTTTTGTATCCGCAGGCAGACGGTATAGGTTCCCGCCGCAGTATATGTATGCGTGGGGTTAACCTGGTTTGATGAAGTACCATCGCCAAAGGTCCACCTGATCGAATCCGTAGTATTTAATGGAGTGGATGTATTCTCAAAATGATAAGTAAATGGAGAGGAGGCTGTACCACTAAAAACAAAGTTTGCTACAAGAGTGCATGCGGAAGGACTTACAACAACAACCGGGTGGCAAATTTCACTGACGCAATTGGTAAGTCCGCCAGCACTGTTCCTTTGTTGTACCCGCAAACACACTGTATAAGTACCGGGTTGAGCATAGGTATGATGAGGATTGAACTGGTTAGAAGAAGTACCATCCCCAAATGTCCACCGAACTGAATCTGAAGTATTCAGTGGCAAGGTCGTATTTACAAAAATATATGTATTTGGAACGGTTCCGATCGAATCATGGTTAGAATAAAAGTTTGCAGCAAGATTACATATATTTTGAACCTGCACGACCCTGTAGAAAGTATCCCTGCAGACTTCAACCCCGTTAGGATTTTGGACAATGATAATATGCTCTGCTGTAAATACACCGCCCGCGCCATAAGTATATACAGGTGCAGCCAAAGCTGAGGATCCTCCTTCTCCGAAATACCAAATGTGATGTATTCCTGCGATAGTACCACCAACAACCGGATTAAACTGCACTGTATTGCCGGTCAGGTAGGCTACGCTAAATTCAGCATTGCAATTTGTATTCTGTGCTTTAGAAGATAAACCTGCAATAGAAAGCAGTAGCACGAAGAGCGTAAATATATTTTTCATAATTGAACTTTAGATTAATAGTGGTTGAAGCCTGCAATAAGATACCTTTAAAGGATGATCCGTTGCCTTGGGGTATTAAAAATATTAAAAATATTCCGTATCCGGCTAAAAACCCCTGTTGCCTTACAGACTGTCAAGGTGCACAATTGATGATTGTAAGAATGGAAAATAACATCCTTCCAGCGTCGCCGAAAAGGAAATCGTTATGGCAAGAAGGAGTTGAGGGTTTATGTCCGTTATGAAAAATCAGAATTGTCTTTGAACGCAGCTTCTCATCCCATTATTTTACATTACCCTAACCTCTTTCCTGTATCCTTAACCACCTTTCGGGAATGGTGTTCCTGCTTGCATTGATATAATCATTATAGCTGCAGGAAATAAATTTTTTATCCGGAAGCTGCATCCACCATCGCTGGGTTCTTTTGCTCTGCAAAAAGATGGTTTCAATTTCAGCGAAGGCCGTATGATATTCATTAAAATGATTCCTTTCTTCAAGAGTCGCTTCCTGCTTGCTTTTATTTTTGCCATCAATAAAATACCAAAGCATCTGCGATACCTGCTTTGCCGTAAGGTCTTTTACATCCTCATTTGGATTGTAGCCATAAATTCCGAATGTATCGAGGTTATTGCTCATGCCGGCATACCGGCTAAGCATACATGCTTCTGCTCCTGTAAATCCATTAGGGGAATGAATATTTGAAGGCGCATCGCTATTCCTGATAGCGCTTATATCAAAGCTCAGCAGGTTTGTATTGCGGATAACCGGTTCCATTTCTTCCATGTCTTCTTTTACCATGCCCAGCCTGTGACAGTCGAACCGCAGTTTATCCATAGTTTCCAACATCCGGGGATGAACAAAATAACTTTGAAAGCCAATGTGGTTATAATGTTTTACAAGGTTGGGTTCGCTGGTAAGCATTTCAAGCAGGAAGTTCTCATTACGATATGCACTTTCTCCGCGAAGATCTATCCTTGAATCTATACAGGTAACTTCTACAAATTGCTCCAGGTCCTTATATGCCCCATATTGTGCAAGCGTCAGATCATGTGATCCGCCTAAAATAATAATGGTTTTCTTAAGTCTCAGCAATTCTGTCAACACTGTTTTTACCGCCGCATAGCTATCATTCAAAGATGCACCTGCCTTTATGTTTCCGATATCAGCAATGGTGACATCAGTGTGCCAATAATGAAGCTGGTAAAGTTGACGGCGGATCATGTCTGCTGCGTTGCTTTCGCCGATGAAAATGCCGCTTCCACGCATTTCTCCCGTTCCTACGAAAACAATATCTGCGGTAGACAGATCTGGCATTTCCGATCCGTAAATGGAAATGTGGTTTGCAAGCTGACCGTCATTGTATACAGTATCATCATTTATTTTAGGTAGATCAACGGGATGCAAAAAGTCGGTGAGGTCCTGCATTAAAAAAGTTTGTGGCAAACCTAATTGATTAATTGGATACTCGAAATGGAAACAGCGTTTTTTTTAAGGTTGAATTATATTCTTATCAATGTAAATATTAACTTAGCTGTGAACTTGCAGCAGGTTACATAATCGTAATTTTGCCGCATAACCTTAGTATAATGACAGAAACTCCAGAAGTTTTACAGAATGTAGTGATCAAATTTGCCGGGGACAGTGGTGATGGAATGCAGCTAACAGGAAACCAGTTCACAAATAATACGGCGATGCTTGGCATTGACCTTGCAACGTTCCCAGATTTTCCGGCAGAGATCCGGGCTCCTATTGGAACACTCCCGGGCGTTAGCGGTTACCAGCTACGATTCAGCAGTGACAGGGTTTATACTCCAGGTGATGAATGCGACGTATTGGTTGCAATGAATGCTGCAGCATTAAAGGTTAATCTTTCAGCTTTAAAAAAAGGTGGGAAGATAATTGCGAATACGGATGGCTTCGATAGCAAGAATTTACGGCTTGCAAATTACCCGGACGGCGTTAATCCTATCCAGGATAATAGCCTCGATGGATATGAACTTATCAAAATTGATGTCACTAAACTTACAAGAGAAGCCCTGAAGGATTTCACCATGGGCACAAAGGAAAAGGACCGTGCAAAAAATATGTTCGTACTCGGTTTTTTATATTGGATGTATAACCGTGATATGGACAATACAATGAACTTCTTAAAAGAAAAGTTTGGTAAGAAGGCAGACATATTGGACAGTAATATAAAAGTACTGCAGGCTGGGTATAATTTTGGAGACACCACTGAAACATTTACAACTACATATAAAGTTGAAAAGGCAAAAATGGATCCCGGAACTTATCGTTCCATCATGGGAAACCAGGCATTGTCTTACGGGCTTATAGCTGCATCAGAAAAAAGCGGTATTCCCATCTTCCTTGGAAGCTATCCAATAACACCTGCTTCAGATATACTTCATGAACTTAGCCGGCATAAATCATTTGGAATTAAAACATTCCAGGCTGAAGATGAAATTGCTGCAATAACTTCAGCTATTGGTGCCAGTTATGGTGGCTCGATAGGGATCACCACAACGTCTGGTCCCGGGATGGCATTAAAGGCAGAAGCTATGGGGCTTGCCGTTATGCTTGAAATTCCATTGGTGATCTGTAACATACAGCGTGGCGGACCTAGTACAGGATTGCCAACTAAAACAGAACAGAGTGATCTTTTGCAATCATATTATGGCCGAAACGGCGAATGCCCGATGCCGATCATCTCTGCGTCTACACCAAGTGATTGTTTTGAGGTTGCATATGAGGCGGTAAGAATTGCAATACAACATATGACCCCTGTTATTTTATTAAGTGACGGTTATATTGCAAATGGTGCCGAGCCATGGAAGTTTCCAAAAGCTGATGAGCTTCCTCCAATTGAGACTAAGTATAAAACCCAGCTTGGACATGGGGAAGAGAAATTTCAGCCATACCTGCGTGATGAAAAGCTGGTGAGGCCATGGGTAATTCCCGGAACTGCCGGCATGGAACATCGCATCGGTGGCTTAGAGAAGCAAAATATTACTGGCAATATCAGCTACGAAGCGGAGAATCACCAACTCATGGTTAAGATCAGGCAGGAAAAAGTTGATAAGATCGCATCCTATATTCCACCACAGCATTTAGATAGTGGTCCGGAAAAAGGAAAGATTTTGATACTGGGTTGGGGCAGTACATATGGAGCTATTAAAACGGCGTGTGCAGAACTTCAAAAGGATGGTCACGAGATCTCGCATGCGCATTTACGTTATGTGAGGCCTTTCCCTGCTAACCTGGGGGATATCATCAAAAATTTTGAGCAGGTATTGATCCCGGAGATCAATAATGGCCAATTGATAAAGATCATTCGGGATGTGTATATGGTAGATGCAAAAGCTTATAATAAGATCATGGGCGTACCGATCACGAAAGGAGAGTTGGTGGAAGTAATAAAAAAGATGCTTTTATAACCCTGAATTGTCCTTTGTTCATAATGGTTACATTGTTTTTGTGTCAACCTTTTTTAGGACGAGGCATCAATTGGATGAAACAAAAAATCCGCTTCTATAGAGCGGATTTTTTTATACTGAAGATCTTATTACCTGATCTTTTGCCTTCCAATTGTTAGGCTCAATTTCAGGTTAAAACTGAAGAATGCATCTTTTTGTTTGGGGCTTCCGCGCTTGCTTCCACCATTAGGAGCGGTTGCCGGATTTATCTGCCTGTCATTTAATTCCAGTGCATTTGTAAGTTTTGCCCCGCTAAAATAATCACGAAATAAATTTGGATCTATATAGGTTGTACTTAGGTCATCCAGGTAATCCGTTTGTAAAACCCTGTACACATATTCACCTCTCAGATTTAAAACAGAAGTTATTTCATATTTGATACCAAGACCCACAGGAATATTGATTTGTTTTAGTTTATACGGCTGCCTGTCAGGATATTCTTTAAAACCCTGGCCTTCCGTACTCAGCGGTTGCAGATCAACCCAATTTCCTTTTTTTGTCTGAGCCTGTGGGTTAAAAGAATAATAACCGATACCAGCCAATAAATAAGGTGACATCCTTGGTGGATCTGATTCCCTGCTTTCCCAGTTGATAAAAATAAATAAGGGATGAAGTTCAGCTATCAAAGAGAATTCAGTGATACTGCTTTTGAAACTCAGGTTCCTGTTGTAACGTGTTTTTGCTATGTCAGCAATATCAACTGGTTCAAGTGCTGCGTCATCTGCAGATATTTTTCCAAAAGTTCCTTCTAATCTCAAGGCAATCGCATTCTTATAAATTGCATTGAAGAAGACACCGCCACAAACACTGGTATTTCCCAAGTTAAGATCCTTTACAAAACGCTTCCCGATCCCTTTTTTTCCACCAAGGTCGGTAAGGCAATTCATAGCTCCAATAGATCCACCCACCTCAAACAATATAGGACTATCATAATATTCATCATTATAGAAATAATACTGTGCAGTGGCGTGGTTCGAATAAGCTGTTAGTACAATACTGAGGCTTAGAAGGTAGATTATCCTTTTCATCAAAACATTAATTTATTAGGCAAATAATACAGGACCTGTAATTTACTACTATTACAAAGAAAACAATTTTTTTTGTATTCTTTAACTAGATTTTCCTTGAATTATAAAATTTACAGGCAGTTTTAAGTCCACAAATGCTGCATTTAGGTGTCCGGGCAACGCATATATATCTTCCGTGCAGGATCAGCCAATGATGAGCTTTATGAATAAAAGCTGCCTGCAGGTTTGTAATCAATTGCTTCTCAGCTGCAAAAGGTGTTTTAGCATTGGTTGTAAGGCCGATCCTTGCACTGACCCTGAAAACATGTGTGTCAACTGCCATATTCGGTTGCAGATCGATCACAGAAGTTATCACATTAGCTGTTTTTCTTCCAACCCCCGGCAATTGGGTAAGTTCTTCAACCCTCATGGGCACTATTCCATGAAATTTATCTACCAGCATTTGTGCCATTCCCATAAGATGCCTGGTTTTATTATTTGGGTAGGAAATACTTTTTATCAATGGGAACAGATCTTCAAAGACAGCCTGGCTCATAGAAAGCGGATCTGGGTATTTCTCAAAAATTGCAGGAGTAGTATGGTTAACCCGCTTATCTGTACACTGTGCGGAGAGTATGACAGCAACCAGTAACTGGTATGGATTATCGTAAAAAAGCTCTGTCTCAGCACCCGGGTTATGCTCCAGGAAGTAATTGATCACGAACTGGTAACGTTGCCTTTTGGTCATAAAAAAACCCGTTTCTTAGAAACGGGTAATTTACATAATACCTTTGATTAAGCGTGATGCGATACTTCTTCTATCGCTTTTTCAGCATAGTTAATAATGTAGTCGATTGTTTTATTACGCGGCGAAAGCTTTATTTCTTCCAGTTTTTTAGAACTTGCAGAAATTACCTCAAATTTTTCACGTAAACTCCAGTCTGATTCAAGGGCTGCTTTAATAGCAGCTGTCTTCTCCGGGGAAGTTTCTTTGTACAAATATTGTAACAGATCTTCCGGTGTAAAGCTGAGCATAGGCAATTTTGATTGCTTGTGTGAAATTAAATGTTTATCCATATCCGTATATTAAACGGCAGCTTTTGGCGGATATTGTCTTTTAACGTGTTTTTTCTTTCTTTTATGGGGTATTTACTATAAAAAGGTCCTCGTTGTTTTTTTTCATCAGGTATTTTTCCCGTGCATACTTTTCTACTGTTTGTGCATTTGTCTTCAGCAGACCAAGTTCCTTCCGGGCTTCAGTGATCTGTTTCGACAAGTGCATTTCGCTTTTTTGTAATTCCACCAGCTTTTCCCTACGACCGCTTATCAGGGACCAATCTTTCATATCAAAAAATAACATCCAAACCAGGAAAAAAACAATCGCCATGAAATATTTATTCTTAACAAAAGAAAAAATCCCGGTGAGAACCTTCATATAATGACTTTAGCCGCTACAATTTACAAAATATGCAGTAAAACATATGCATCTGAAATAAAAAATTCACAATAAAAAAAGAGGCAGCTGTTTAGCCACCTCTTATAATATTATTATTCCGTATTATTTAATGATCACTTTTTGAACGTTTATTGATTCAGGATTAACTACTTGTAAAACGTATACACCAGCCGCTAAACCGTGTATATCAAGTGTGGCAGGGCCTGATGCGGTGGTAACCTTTTTCCAGTTGCGAACCGTTTGTCCTTCGGCATTTATAAGATTCATGTCAGAAGAACTAATGGATCCGGCTACAAATACCTTCAACAGGTCCTTTGCAGGATTAGGGCTAACGGAAACTACGATCACCGAATTTTTGATCTTTGCATTCCTGATATCTGATAACTTTTCCCTGTTATCTAGGTCTGTTTGCCTAAGACGGTAATAATATAAAATGTTTGGCTGAACAAAATTATCAATATATGAATACCTGTTAAGCTGGTTGCTGTTGATCTTGCCGTTAACCCAGCCGATGGTTTCAAAATCTGTTCCGTTAAGGCTGCGTTCAACTAAAAATCCTTTATTGTTTATTTCTGTAACTGTGCTCCAGTTAAGTAAAATATTCCTGTCACTGGCCCTTGCCTCGAAACTCAATAAGGTAACAGGTATAACTATAGTAGGAGATGCAATCATAAATTGCGAGAATCCACCGGTAATGTTAGCAGTAAAGGATACATAGCCCTTTGTTGCCCTAAGGTCATTTACTACAGGAGTATAGATCTGTGCATTTGTTCCTGTTAGAATTGATCCAAGACTTACACCATCTGCTACTTTAAGAATCTTCAAGGTTGGAACATTTGCTCCCCAGATCGCAAGTTCTGCAGTTGTATAATATAATGTAACCTGGTAAGTAGCAGTTGCATTAGGAACTGCAGGAGTGATCTTGATCACCTTATCACTTCTTTTAAATGTACCAAGGTTTGTGATCACATCTGTTTGCCCTACTCCTGCAAGACTTATGGAAGCAGTATTACATCCAATGTTTGAATTAGGATTGGTGATGGCAGTAATGATCTTGTTGGTGGCGCTCATATATTGCTCTGATTGGGCCTGGTTATGAGTTTGAGTCACCGTTTGATTCAATACCGTTTCAACTGCACTGTTTTCTCCTGTAACAACTATGTTATCGATAATGAATGGTGGGTTTGTACCTAAATTATCATCATTGATCCATTCGAATCCGATCCACAGGTTGGCAACATTGCCAGCTGCAGCGGGTAGGGTAACCGTAACCGTTGTCTTCGCAGTTTTTCCCTGGAAAACAACAAGATTTCCTGTAGCATCATAAACCGGGAACAGTCCGCTTCCCTGTGCAGTGGTTGAATAACGCATCAGTCCAAAATCATACGTTCCATCAACATCCATTTCACCATTGCTCGCATAATCGAATGTCACTTTTATATTCTGGTATCCGGTAGTATTAATAGCTCCTGTAATTGCAACTGCGTCTGACGCGGAACTGTTAGTATATGCCGCAGTAGCTGTTTCACTTGTTTGTGCTGCCGTTAAAGCGTTGGTAATGTGCAATGCTCTTCCATTTGCCGCAGTAAAGCCTGTTGATGCTCCATAAAGTGCATTTACGGTCCACACATTTAATCCTGCAGGTGATAAGAAAGAGCCTTTAATCCATCCTGTAGGCAATGCGCCACCAGCCGCAACTGTTCCAAAATTCTCAGACAACAATGTTGTTACCTGCGTGGTATTGTTGATAAAATTTACAAAATCATCATCTGTGATGGTGATCGTATGCGTCTGGTTGGTAGTTCCTGCAACTAGGCCGGTTCCGGTAATACTATAACTGACAATGATCGTCTGAGAGACCTCAACTTCTTTATCATCGGCAACCCTGATGGTAACCGATTTAGCACTGGTTTCGCCGTTAACATAGTTTACGGTTGTAGAACCTATAATAGTATAATCAACATTCTGAGTTGCTGTTCCTCCAAAAGTAAAGTTAACAGTGGCATTTCCACTCGCTGCAATTGCAGGTGCAACAGAAATTACGTAGTCCTTAAATCTTGGACAGGCAGTAACTGCGCCGGTTTCTGCAACTGTGGTTGCATCTGAAAGAAACCTGAGTGCATTGGCAATAGCTGGCGTACAAAGGGTAGCAGCTGGATTTCTCGGCCTTCGGGGAGCTGCAAGCATCACCGCCTGTATCCGGTCTACCTGGTTTTGTGTGAAAGTATTCATGCATCCATCATCCGAATAATCCATATAATCCTGAATCATCCTTGGCATTGCACTACACTGTGTTGGAATAGTGCAACCCGGAACAGAGGAATAATATTCGTCGCTGCAAGGAGGTGTATCTGTACAATAATCAGTTCCTGCACAACTAACAACATCGCCCCATGTATGGTATAACCCGAAAAAATGACCTAGCTCGTGTGTAACTGTTCTTCCAAGCGCATATGGTGTTGCGGTTCCCGGGGATGCAACACTTCCAATAGCGCCGGAAAGAAAAACAACCCCTGCAGTTGTGGCTGTTTCACCACCAGGCAGATCAGGCAAACCTGCTGTCGGAAAGGTTGCGTAACCCAATAGCCCGCTATTAATAAAATTATACACCCAGATATTTACATATTTGGTAGGATCCCAGATGCTTGCCGGCTTAATAGTGGTATTTACATAATTGATCAGCGTATTGAGCTGTGCAGTCGTATAGGTTGTTGGATCCGTCCAGCCTTTTGTGATCCTGTTCAGGCGGTCAACTCCTGGTTGAGCGAGTGCAACACCGAGTGGATCTGTGAGAACAGCACAAAAACTCAAGCCCGTGTTAGCAGCAACACCAAATGTTGATCCGGAAAGATTGCGGAAATCTTTATTTAGCTGGTCTATCTGCTGGTTTATCTGTGCAGCACTTACATTGGCACCAACACCTTCGGCAGTTCCGTCGTGGATAACGTGGAATACAACCGGGATGATGTAGTTCACAGTAGCTTCAGTTCTGGAAGCTTTCATTTCTGCGATCTTATTGTTTATGAAAGTCTCAAACCCTTCCTGGTCGAAACCTCCTGCCTTGGCCATGTTCATAGTGGTCACAAAGCCACACCTGTCGTGAATAAACCCGTTCGGATTCAGGGAGGTGGGTGAAACTGCATTGGCACTTCCATTCACCGTTGTTGTTACCGGCACAGCCAGCGTTTTTGATCCGGGGACCTGTGCAGTATATATTTTTTGTGAAAAAGCAGGAACAATGGTGATAGCCATTAATAGAAATAGGTAAATTTTCTTCATGTTTAATTTTTGATAATAAGTTATAATACAAAGCTTGTATCAGCAGTTGTTCCGATAAAAGTTTTTGGGTGAATAAATATAGCATTTAATTGAATGCCATCGGGGGGAAAGAGTTGCTTTTATTATGGATGGTTACAACAATTCAGGCTTTTGTCAGCATCGGTTGTCTGAGCTGATCCAACCATTGATTAGTCGATGCATTCGCACCAGTTATTTTCCAAATTTTATTTTGCCGGCAGGATACTCTCCGCCTGTTGACAGCATTTCTTCGATCCGGATCAACTGGTTGTATTTAGCCATACGGTCACTCCTGGATGCAGAGCCGGTTTTTATCTGGCCACAGTTAAGCGCCACGGCAAGGTCGGCGATCGTACTATCTTCTGTTTCACCACTACGGTGACTCATAATTGTATTGAAACCGTTTTGTTGTGCCATGCTAACTGCGTTTATCGTTTCAGTTAGTGTGCCGATCTGGTTCACTTTTACAAGTAAAGCATTTGCAGTGTATTCATCGATACCACGTTGCAGTCTTTTTACATTTGTAACAAAAAGATCATCGCCTACCAACTGGCATTTCTTACCGATTGTATCTGTAAGCATTTTCCATCCCTTCCAATCATCTTCCGCCATGCCATCTTCAATGGAAATGATCGGATATTTCTTAACCCAGGTTTCCCAATATTTAACCATCTGCTCACTGGTCAATTTTTTGCCATCGCTTTTATGAAAGATGTATTTCTTTTCTTTGGAATTCCACAATTCACTATTGGCGGAATCCATTGCTATTGCTATCTGTGTCCCGGTTTTATAACCTGCTGCCTGTATTGCTGTGAGCACTGTTTCAATAGCCTCTTCATTACTTTGGATGTTAGGTGCAAACCCACCTTCATCTCCCACGTTTGTGCTGTATCCTTTTTTCTTTAGAACCGTTTTTAATGCATGAAATATTTCTACACCCCAGCGCAAGCCTTCACTAAATGTTTTTGCACCAATTGGCATTACCATAAATTCCTGGAAATCTATTTTGTTGTCTGCATGTGCTCCGCCATTTAAAATATTCATCATCGGGATAGGAAGGATCTTTGCATTTGTTCCCCCGATATAACGGTACAATGGCAGGTTTGCTTCAAGCGCAGCGGCCTTTGCAACAGCGAGGCTAATAGCAAGCATCGCATTGGCGCCAAGTTTACCTTTATTTTCTGTACCATCCAATGCGATCATCATGGCATCTATTCCTGTTTGATCAGCAACATCCCATCCAAGTAGATTATCTGCAAGGATCGTGTTCACGTTGCTTACTGCTTTCATTACACCTTTACCGCCGTAGAGTTTTTTGTTGTTATCTCTTAATTCCACAGCTTCATGAATCCCTGTACTGGCACCACTTGGAACCGCAGCACGACCAAGCTTTTCATTTTCAGTTAAAACATCTACTTCAATTGTTGGATTACCGCGACTATCTAATATCTGGCGGGCGTGTAGGGAGGCGATGTAGCTCATTTTATTATTTTGAATTTTGAATGAAGAATTTTGAATTACCATATAGCTTGTAGCTAACAGCTAACCTCAGCTCTCGCGCAAAGAAACAACTTTAGCAGAATCCTCCCAAAACCTCAAGTTGTCAGTGACCTGAACACAGATTCCAGGTTTTGAGTTTCCGTTTTTAATGAAACAATATCCAGGTTATGTTCTATGCTCAACTTTAAGAGCTGTTTTTTCAGTTCATCGGCATTCAAACATTGAATATTGTAGTATCCGTTTTGAATATTTTTTATTTCCATCACCCCTGCCAGTTTTTTAAATATTTCTTCTTCCACCGGTTCTTTAAATTCTACAATCACCAACTGTTGTGATGAAGAGTTTTGCTGAAGATTTTGAAGCGTATCATCTGCAACAATATTTCCATTGCTGATAATGATCACCCGGTCGCAAATTGCCTGCACCTCCTGTAGAATATGGGAGGAGAACAATACCGTTTTATTTTTGCCAAGGCTCCTGATCACTTCCCTTATTTCAATGATCTGGTTTGGGTCGAGACCGGAAGTCGGCTCATCCAATATCAAAACTTCCGGGTCGTGAATAAGTGCAGCGGCCAACCCTACCCGTTGTTTATACCCTTTGCTTAGCTGACCTATCTTTTTATTTGATTCAGGCATCAGGCCAACAATATTTATAACTTCCTCAATTCTTTTACCGGCATTTTTAATATGGTGAACATTTGAAACAAATTGCAGGTATTCCCTTACATACATATCTGCATACATCGGGTTTGCTTCCGGGAGATAGCCTATCTTCTTTTTTGTTTCAATGCTGTTTTCGGTTACCGGAATTCCGCAAACTTCTATGGAGCCTGCATCGGCAGCAAGGTAGCCGGTGATCATTTTCATTGTTGTAGATTTTCCTGCGCCATTCGGCCCAAGGAATCCAACGATCTCTCTTCTGTTGACGGTAAAAGATATTTGATTGACAGCTTTCTGGCTGCCATAGTGCTTGGAGATATTATTGACAGAAATGGACACTATGGATATCGATGATTTATGTTGTGTGATTTATGATATCATGCCTGGTGTCATCAACCTTCCTTTTTGTTTTGTGGGGGCCGTTGAGGTCCCTGTGGTCCACGGTTTTGTGGAGGCCTTTGTTGTCTTGGTGATCCTTGCGGATTTTGCCCTTGCGGCCTTTTGGGTTGTTGGGGATTTTTTTGTGGCCTTCCCTGCCTCTCTCCTGAAGGTGGCTGGTTTCTTTGTTGAGGTTGTCTTTGAGGTCCCTGGCCTTCATTTGGCTGTTGCCTTTGCTGGCCTCTTCCGCCGCCTTGCTGCTGCGTCCTTTGTTCTCTTCCTTTTTCTTTATCGCGTCGCTTACGGGTGGTTTTTTCGAGGCTCTTCAAGCTGATCTGTCCAACGATATCTGCATATTCCGGCTCAACTTCTTTTGGCTTGTTGGTAGTAACTTCCACCGTTTCCATTTGCTCTGGCCGTATTCCTTCCTTATTTTGTGCCTTTATTTTTTTTACCGTTTCTATCGCCAACGGGTATTGCTTATTGCTATCCGCCATCGTGTACCACATCAGGTTCCGGAAAATATCTTTTTTTACCAGGAATGCTCTTCCTTTTGCAACTTCCAGCATATCTGCATCCGTTGGAAAAAACTGGAGGGCGTCCATATATGTATCAAGCTCGTAGTTCAAACAGCATTTAAGCCTTCCGCATTGCCCGCTTAATTTTGTCTGGTTAATACTTAAATTCTGGTAGCGGGCAGCATTCGTATTCACGCTCTTAAAATCAGTTAGCCAAGTGCTGCAGCAAAGCTCTCTTCCGCAACTTCCGATACCACCTACTTTTCCGGCTTCCTGTCTTGCACCGATCTGGCGCATCTCAACTTTCACCTTGAATTCCCCGGCATATAATTTTATCAATTCCCGGAAATCAACCCGGTCGTCTGCAATATAAAAGAAGGTAGCTTTTCTGCCATCGGCCTGTATCTCGACCTCCGCCATTTTCAGCTCAAGCTTTAATTGCCTGGCCATTGCACGGCTCCGGATCAGGATCTGCGCTTCCCTTGCTTTCGTTTCGATCATTTTGGCAATATCAGCTTCAGTAGCACGGCGAAGTATCTTTTTAATTTCGGGGCTTTTTTCCTCGATCTTATGTTTCTTTAGTTGCAAACGAACCAACTCGCCGGTCAGGTTTACCATACCAACATCAAAACCGCTTACACCTTCTACGGCAACCATTTCACCCTTTTCAAAATAATGAAGGGTAGTATTCTTATAATAATCTTTACGGCTTCCGTTATTAAAGCTTATTTCAACAACCCTGCAATTGCTTTCGGGGTCGCTGAAGGGCAAATTGGCAAGCCAATCATGCACGTTCATCCTGTTACATCCGCCACTGGAGCAATGTCCATGGCTCTGGCACCCGCCCGGCGCTCCATCTTTACCGGTACCACAACTTCCACATCCCATTGTATGTAATGTTTAAAAATGAATGTTTAAAAATTTCGGGGAGCAGGCAGTTGTTCGCTGTTGAGGTTCATTGGCGTCGCACTCTTGTACAGTATATCTATATTGAACTTTTTCTTGCTGCTTAAAGCTGAAAAAGTAAAAGTGAGTGACACAACAATGTTGAATATAGTAGAAAAGTTTGTTCAATTATGATCTTTCTTCACTATCAACGGCCCTGGCCTGTTTCCTTATTGCATCAAAATTACTGAATTGTTGCTAATAATGTGGTACAACTTAATGGTAAGTGCATGGAACAGGATCTTTGCATTTGCATTCCGTTCTATATAATAGGCAGCCTGGTCAAGCTCATGTACGATCGCTTCCTGCTGGCTTATGCCGCACAGTTTATTGAATTTTAAGGCAAAATCAATGTCGGGACGGTCTTCCTCAGCCGCGGCAGGAATAGCTCGTAACCGGAAAGCCAGTTCCAGCACATGGACAAAATATTTTAAGAATTGCTTTTGTTTTTCTCGCCCGATCTTGCTGATCTCCTCGATCCATTTAACCTGGGCAGCAGGACCGGTCTTTACAATACTATTTAACCAGTCACGCAAAAAAACTTCCCAATCATCTTCCGCATGTTGTAATAGTTGTAATGCTTCATGGTAATTTCCTGAACTGATGGCTGCCACCTGTTGGGCTTTTTGCATGGAGATACCTTCCTTTAATTCCAGGGCCGCTTCAATTTCCAAAGTTGAAAGCCGGGGGATCTTGATGAGTTGGGTTCGTGATAATATCGTAGGAAGTATAAGCGTATCATTCTCCGCAACCAGTATAAATAAAGTATTCGGTGGCGGCTCCTCGATCAGTTTAAGCAGTTTATTACCTTCCTTACCCAATAATTCCGGCATCCACATGATCAAAATTTTATATTCACTTTCAAAACTTTTGAGGTTCACTTTGCGGATGATATCGAGACATTCGAGAGCCGTTATGTTACCCTGTTTATTTTCAGCACCAATAAATTGAAGCCAGTCATAAACATTTCCGTAAGGGTTAGCCGAAATGAATTCGCGCCATTCTTTGATATAATCGGTACTGATTGGTTTATCGCCTGGCTTCCTTGGAACCACTGGGTAGGAGAAGTGTATATCGGGATGAACAAGCTGGGAAGATTTTTTGCAGCCCCGGCATTCCCCGCACGAGTCGAAATATACGGGATGCGGGTTAAGGAATACGGGTTCCGGGATACTGGATACCGGACCGGTGCTCTCCACTTTTCCGGATTCTGCAAACAGGGAAGGAGCATCAGTGGTCAGTGGTCTGTGCTCTGTTGTCCCTCGAACTTTTTCGCAAACAGTATATTGTGCAAATGCCCTTGCAAGAGATAATGCTCCGGATCCTTCCTTTCCTAAAAACAATAAGGCATGACTCAGCCTGTTATTGCTGATCATGTCAACGAGGTGTTGCTTTATTGCTTTTTGTCCTATGACCTGGGAGAATTGCATGGCTGCAAATATAGCGGTTAGCTGGAAGCGATTACCTTATAGTTTGCTCAGAATCTCGTCACTCATTGGTTTCACTTTACTCGGAAAGTATGCAATCATTTTTCCGCTTTCATCCAGCAGGAATTTATTGAAGTTCCATTTTATCTCAGCATCTAAAATTCCATTTTGTTCCTTGTGCGTTAACCATTGGTAAATTGGTGCAATATCATCACCTTTCACGGATATCTTCGCAGCCATGGGGAAAGTGACCCCATAATTTTTTTCACAAAAGGATTTTATTTCTGTGTTACTCCCGGGTTCCTGGCCACCAAAATTGTTTGCGGGAAATCCTACGATCACAAGCTTATTCTTATACTTATCATACAATTCCTGTAAATCTTTGTACTGCGGTGTGTAGCCACATTCAGATGCTGTATTAACCACCAATATTTTTTTTCCTTTGAAAGAAGAAAAATCGATCATGTTACCATCTAAAGATTCAACCTTGAACTGGTAAATTGATTTTGAAGTGTCATTTACAGGTACAAAAATATGCTGTGTTTTTGAAGGGGTTGGCAGTTCCAAATTTGTTGTACAGAAAAGAATGGTAGTTACAGCGATCAATTTTATCATTACAATTTTTTTATTTTCTTATAATATAAATAGAGGTAATTAAAAACCAAAAGGCAGGCCAATTATTGCTTTTCATAACTTCCAAGATCGGGTAGGCCAACGCTCCTGTTATTATTATCAAGGTCCTTGGGAAAAGAAGAGGGCAAGCCCACATCAATGCCGGGTGCAAAACTATTTTTAGTTATCCTGAAATCATAGTAGTTATGGTTCACATCTATACTGTCAAATAATGGGTCTATGTTCTTTATGGCAACGTTTAGGGTTGCATTTGCCGGATCATTTAACCCACGGAACAAACAATGATCCAGTGATACATTAAACAACGTAGCTCCTTGTTTGTTTACGATAACCTCATCATCCAGGATCCCTTCTTCTCCCCAAAAAATACAATTCACAAAAGTAGCATCAAGATCAGCCGTAATGGTGACGCCACCCTGGTCAGCAAAATTTTCTGCGATCAATACCGGGAGTTTATGAAGCAGGTATGAATTTGAAAACGCTGCCACCGTGCAATTGCTGAAAGAATAATTTCCACCTAATATTATATTTAAGTTTTTGCCGCAATTACTGATCAATGTATTATCGGCCTGAACACTCGTGTTGATGCCAAACAATCCTACATCGTATGCATTGTCGATGATGCAATGATGCAATATCAACTTAGGATTTGAATTTAAGGAAGGCCCTTGCACAACAATTCCCTGGTATGCATTTTTTACAATAGCAAATGTAAATGCATTGTCTTTGCTGCTCTCCTGCAAATAAATTCCTGGCCATCCTGCAGGGAAGTTTTTATAAGGCTCATCGAGCCTGTCGGATGCAAAAATAATTTCGTTCCCTTTTGTTCCATTAATGATCAAAGATCCATCTACTAAAAACGGCGCATTGGCATGTGAATAGATCCGGCATCCTTCATTAATTGTCAGGGAAATATTTGTGTCCACCTGAATGCCATTAATAATTACATATGGAAGATCATTCGTCCAAATGGTATTCATTGTTATGATCTCGCTATTTAAAAAATGCGCATTTTGACCGTAAGCCTGTAACTGTACAAACCTGGTATTGCCATTATATTCAACTAAAATGCTATCGCTTATTATAAAAGGGAGGTTTGCAGCAGAAGGGTCAATGTTCACAGTCACAAAAACATATATGCTATCATTTGCTGCAACTTCAATGTTATCAGCTTCTGTTGCCGCAAGTCCGTTAATATTAATATTGTAAGAAGATGCGGGGCCACCCATAAGCCTCACCTTTGACAATAATAATTTCTGATCGTTGTCATTGAAGATCTTCAGCGATTGAGTAATGGATCCTACGGTAGTTAGCACGGTATCAAACTTCAGCGTATCTGCACTTACCGAAAGCCTTGCATCACTACTATTGATAAATGAATCTTTTTTGCAGGAGAAGAACAGCACTAATGATATAGCTGCTGCCATTATGATCTGGATCTTTTTCATGAAAAACAAATCTACAATAAAAAAAAGATGGCAACTTTGTTTTCATTTACTCGCATGTGCAAGTGCTGCGAAGCTTAATTTTGTACCGGGGATCTTTAAAATTGCCTGTCCACATGCTTCTAATGAAGCACCGGTAGTAATAACATCATCAACCAGTAAAATATTTTTGCCGGTAAGTTGTGCAGGATTTAAAATGGTGAAACTTCCATCAACATTTTGCCAGCGTTCAGCCCTGTGTTTTTTTGTTTGCGTTTCTGTTGCCCGCTGGCGGATCACATTTCTCAACATGATCGGCACACCGGTTGCTTTGCAGATCCCATCACAAATCGCTGCCGACTGGTTATAACCTCTTTTAAATTCCTTATCGGCAAAAAGTGGCAATGGAATGAGGAAATCGAGATTTGCAAATCGTTCGCCTTTCATCATGGAAGCCCCCATCATCTCACCAAGATAACGGCCGATCTCCTGGTCGTTCTTATATTTTAAGCAATGGATCAAATGCTGGATCAATTGTCCTTTTGAAAAATAGAATTCGCTGTATGCAGCTTTAAAAGGAATACGGCCGGTAAATATCTTTTCAATGATATTGTTTTCGTGTAAAGCAAAATGAGTGTGTGGCAGTTCACGGGTACAACTCGTGCAAAGCAGGTTGGCCTTACTTAAAAGATCACTTCCACATCCCGTGCAGGAATGAGGATAAAACAGGTGCAGTATATCACTGATAATATTTTTAACTGCGATCATTGATTTTTAAAAAAGGTATTTATAAACTTCTTCTACTTTGCCGAGTGCAACAACTTCGATCTTTGCACTTACTTTACCGAGGGATTTAGCATTGTATTTACTCAGGATTATTTTTTCAAACCCAAGTTTTTCTGCTTCTGCAATTCGTTGTTCTATCCTGTTCACTGCACGGATCTCGCCACTAAGCCCTACCTCACCTGCAAAGCAAATGTGTTGAGGAAGCGATACATCTTCATAACTGCTTAACAGTGCGCAAACGATCGCAAGGTCTATGGATGGATCTTCCACTTTAATTCCTCCTGCGATATTTATAAATACATCCTTTACTCCGAAATGAAAGCCTCCTCTTTTTTCCAGGACTGCCAGTAGCAACTGTAACCTTCGCAGGTCGAAACCGCTCACTGTTCTTTGCGGTGTTCCATAAACGCTTTGTGTTACAAGGGCCTGGGTTTCGATCAGCAATGGGCGTATCCCTTCGATGGTTGCTGCAATCGCGATCCCACTTAACTGATCTTCCTTTTGAGTTATGAGAATCTCACTCGGATTGTTTACTACCCGCATTCCTTCACCGGTCATTTCATATATGCCTAACTCTGATGTTGAGCCAAAGCGGTTCTTTAAGGTACGCAGGATCCTATATGCATAATGCCTGTCTCCTTCAAATTGTAATACTGTATCAACCATATGCTCAAGGATCTTTGGACCGGCAATATTTCCATCTTTGGTAATATGCCCGATCAAAAACACCGGTGTATCTGTTTCTTTTGCATATCGCTGTAGTTCCGCGGCACATTCCCTTATCTGGCTGATACTACCCGGTGATGATTCAACAAACGGGGATTGAAGTGTTTGAATGGAGTCTACGATCACCAACTGCGGCCGTAATTTTTTTATTTCCTTGAAAATAGTCTGTGTGTTTGTTTCAGTAAGCAGGTAAAAATTATCATTCATAGCACCGATCCTGTCTGCCCGCATTTTTATTTGCTGCTCACTTTCTTCCCCGCTTATATATAATGTAATGATATCTTTTAGCTGTAATCCATTTTGAAGAAACAGGGTGGACTTACCAATGCCCGGTTCACCAGCAACCAAAACAATACTTCCTAATACAATGCCGCCGCCAAGTACCCTGTTCAATTCAGGGTCGCTGGTAACAATTCTTTTTGTTGCGGCACTGCTTACATCGTTGATCGAAACGGTTTTTAATTTTGATATGCCATTAAAATCTTTCCAATCATCCTTTGCCGATTTATCATTTCCCTTAGAGATCACCTCTTCTACAAAAGTATTCCACTGCTCACATGAAGGACACTTACCTAACCACTTTGCACTTTCATATCCACAGTTCTGACAAAAAAAAGCTGATTTGGTTTTGCTCATCCGGTAAATGTATATTCAAAAAGGAAAAGAAAAAAAATGAAATTTATTTACTGAAGTGTGCCTTTGATAACAATAAATTTTGATTGAACTGCGAATAAAAAACACAGGAGAAATTTCAGAAGGAGAGAATAAAAAATGATGGAAGTTTACAATTACTGGCAGCCTCTTTAAAAGTAAAAGGGTCAACATTTCTGTTGACCCTTTGTACTTACTAACCCATTAAATTCTATTGCTAAATTACAAATTGCCTCCACATAAAAAAATTAATTTTTTCCATGGTAAAGAGATCAGGTTGCTTGCAAAGCGAATTTCAGCAGTCCTAAATAGTCTGCTAAGTCATTGATAATCATTTGAATAGTTTAGATTAATTCTCTCTAACAGTGGCTGCAATCCGATCGAATTAAAAGATTGGTTACCAAAAATAATTTGGTTTATAAAATAAACTACTTTACGTTTGTTGTAAATTTGAATCATGAAATGGATCCTATCGTGCATCACTTTTCTCCTTTGTTTTGGTGCGTATAGTCAGGTGAAGATCTCCGGCACCGTCACTGACAATAAGAGGAACCGGCTCCACGGCGCAAGCATTACCATCCGGAATTCCTACGACGGTACAATTACAGATTCCTCCGGACATTTTTCTTTTATAACCACTGAAAAGGGAGCCCAGGTTCTTGAAGTAAGCTTATCTGGCTATAGTTCATATGATAAAAAAATATCAATTGAAGAAAATGACCTTATCCTGGACATTTCGATAAAAGAGCTAATTACAGAATTAAAAGCGGTTACAATTACCGCAGGGTCGTTTGAAGCGAGCGATCAAAAAAAGACAACTGTGCTAACATCACTTGATATTGTGACTACTGCCGGGGCTAATGCCGATGTTGTTGGTGCACTAAAGACATTACCGGGAACCCAGCAAGTTGGAGAAACTGAAGGATTGTTTGTGAGAGGTGGAACAGCTACAGAGAGTAAGATCTTCATGGACGGAAACCTGGTGAATAATTTCTTTTATAGCAGTGTTCCGGGGATGGCAACAAGGGGAAGATTCAATCCATTCTTATTCAAAGGAACTGTTTTTAGCAGTGGAGGGTATTCAGCCTTATATGGACAAGCACTTTCTTCTGCTTTGATATTGGAATCCAAAGATCTTCCCGACAGGACAGAAGCCGACCTTTCCATTTCTGTTATTGGTATAGGTGGTGGAATTCAAAAACTCGCAAAAAATAAAAGATCTTCCTGGGGGATCACCTATAATTATACAAACCTTGCACCTGCATTTGCAGTGATCAGGCAGAAGCAGGATTATTTTAAAAATCCGGAGTATCACCAGGTTGATGCAAATTTCAGGATAAAAACAAAAGCGGGCGGATTCATCAAGTATTATGGATATGTAAGCTGGAATAAATTGGGTTTCAGAACGGAGGATATTGATTCGTTGGCATTAAAAGATGCTTTCACATTGGAGAACCTGAATACTTATCAAAACCTGAACTGGAAAGAAAGATTGGGAAGTGGCTGGAAAATAAATACCGGCATAAGCTATAGCACTAATAAGGATAATATTAATAGTGAGCTACAGGATGATGATAATACAAAACAGGTAATATTAAATCCTATTGATTATGCTTTGAAGAATTTCCTGGTAAAGAACAGGGCACAATATGTACAGGCCAGGTCAGTGATCGAAAAAAAATTAAACGGCCTCAATGTTTTAAGATTTGGTGCTGAATATCTATACAGTGAAGAACGAACGGAATATACTGCATTCAATGGAACTGTTTTTAAAGAATCAGTCATAGATAACATGGCTGCCGCTTTTGCAGAAACGGATGTGTACATTACCAATAATATTGCAGCTAAAGTAGGCGGAAGGGTTGAGCATTCAGCAATTTTAAATAAATGGAACATCGCCCCAAGATTATCTGTTGCTTACAAATTCCGCGACAACGGGCAAGCCTCATTTGCTTATGGTATATTCTATCAAAACCCGGAACGCAAATATTTACCATTTGCGCATCCCGGCCTTGATTATGCAACCGCATCTCACTACATATTGCAATACCAGAAGATCAGTAATAAGCGCATTTTCCGGACCGAGCTCTTCTATAAAAAATATGATGATCTGTATAAAACAGCAGCTGGCCCAACTGGAAGGGAAGTAGCGGCAAATAATAACGGCTATGGTTATGCCCGGGGGTTAGAAATCTTCTGGAGGGATAAAAAGTCAATAGAAAACCTGGATTATTGGATCTCTTATTCTTACCTGGATACGAAAAGGGATTTTCTTAACTACCCCGGTTCTATCCAGCCATCATTCGCCGCAAAACATACAGCTTCGCTCGTACTTAAAAAATTCGTGCTGCCATGGAAAACCGGTTTTAACGCCAGTTATACATTTGCCAGTGGCCGGCCGTATTATAATTTAAAATATGATGGTGGTACCGGCAAATATAATATAGCAGATCAAGGCAGAACGATCAACTACAATAGCCTTGGCTTTAGCCTCAATTATTTGCCAAACCTTGGAAAGACAAGTAAAAAAGCCTTCATCGTGTGGGTTCTGTCAGTAACAAATGTATTGGGACAAAAACAGGTTTTTGGATATAACTATTCATCCTTAAATGATCGGAAAGTTGCGGTCACCCCATCTTACAACAGGTTTGTATATATCGGCTGTTTTCTCAGCTTCGGTATCGACAGAACCCAGGACGCCATTAATAACAATTTATAACGATTCAGATATATGCCTCTCCATTGAGACGGTGTTACAATTAAAAAAAATAAAAACGACAAAATGAAAAAGGTAATCCTGTTCTTTTCTGTGATCATTATTGCAGCAACTTGTTTTGCTCAAAGTGAAAAATTTGTTTCTGCAATGAAGAATAATATTGCGGCGATCGATACAAGTTTTAAAAACCCTCAGAACTTACTGTCATTGGCAAATACGTTTGAGCGGATCGCTATGGCTGAAAAAAATCAATGGCTTCCTTATTATTATGCGGCATTATGCCAGGTGAACTACACCTATATGGAGCAGGATAAATCAAAAGTTGATCCAATAGCAGACAAAGCAACTTTACTTATCAACAAAGCCGATTCACTCCAACCAAATAATTCTGAGATCAGTTGTATCAAAAGTATGATAGCAAGCAGTCACCTCATGGTTGACCCAATGAATAGGTATATGACCTATGGGCCTGAAAGCAGTGCTAACATGGAAAAAGCTATGAAACAGGATCCTGCAAACCCGCGTCCGTATTTTTTAAAGGGACAGGGATTAAAGTATACACCAGAGCAATTTGGTGGAGGTTGCAAGACGGCTGTAGAGCAATTGCAAATGGCAATAGATATGTACGCAACATTTAAACCTGTTTCCGAGATCTCACCAAATTGGGGAAAGCAAAGAACTGAGACGTTGTTGAATGAATGCGGGAAATAGGTTTAGGGGTGTAAATAAAACTGTTTAGAATTTAGGGTTAAAAGATTAAGAATCACTCCGAACTAAATTTCAGTAGACCTCTAAACCCTGAACCTTCTAAACAAAAATATTCAAATTATCGCCTTCTAAACGGCGCTGTCAGGTCACGCTCACTCAGTATCGGTGCTGTGATTAATTGGCTTGGTGCAATTGCCATACTGGTGAATAAAGAATTTAAATATGATATGCTGATCATGGCTTTAGCTGTCCTTATCGGCTATATCATTCCGGGTATATTATTAATGGCAGCCTTTAGAAAGAAAAAGCGGTTTAATCAAATCCTGTAATGGAATTTAAAGAACTTGATCCTATATTACACTCACAGTTACGGCTGGCCGTGATAAGCCTGCTTATTGGCATCAAGGAAGCTGAGTTTACATTTCTGCGTGATAAAACAAATTCAACTGCAGGAAATTTAAGTGTTCAGATCAATAAGCTAAAAGAAGTTGATTATATAGAAGTCACAAAACAATTCAAGGATAACTACCCGCAAACGCTGTGCAGGATAACTCCCAAAGGCATCGAAGCATTTGAACATTATGTGCGGGCGCTTCAAACGTACACCCAACCTAGATAATGTGAACTTTGTATTCTCATTAGGTTTTTTATTTGCATATCCGTTCTACCTTTAATGATATTATAGTTGAATGAACCCTATCATAGAGGTAAAGAACCTTTCCAAAAATTTCAATGAAATCGTAGCTGTAAGTGATCTGTCCTTCACAGTGAATCAAGGGGATATTTATGGCTTCCTGGGCCAAAATGGGGCGGGAAAATCAACAACTATCCGGATGTTGCTTACACTCATAAAGCCCGGCAGCGGGGAAATTAAAATTTTTAAAAAAGAACTTCTTAAGAACCGTGATTCAATTTTAAGGCAGATCGGTGCGATCATAGAACGGCCGGATATGTATAAGTTTCTATCTGCTTATGATAACGTTTCCATATTTGCAAGAATGAGCGGAATGAAACCTGTGAGAAAGGTAATAATGGAACAGTTGGATATGGTTGGGCTTGCGGATCGGAGTAACAGTAAAGTAAAAACCTATAGCCAGGGAATGAAGCAACGGCTGGGTATTGCGATCGCATTGGTACATGATCCCCAACTGATCATATTGGATGAGCCAACCAACGGCCTGGATCCCCAGGGTATAGCAGATATGAGAAATCTTATATTGAAACTTAGCCGTGAAATGGGAAAAACAGTTGTCGTTTCTTCACATCTCCTTAGCGAGATCGAACTCATCGCAAACCGGATGATAATCATTAACAAAGGAAAAAGGATCGTTGAAGGAAACGTTGCAGAGCTGTTGGATCCATCCAATACACTCGTAGATTTAGAGACCACAGATGACACGGCCACAATAAAGAAACTTTCTAATACACGATGGGCAAATAAATTGATCCTTATGGAATAGAATATCCAGCTGCAGGCGCACAAAAGTGAAATACCACAATTTGTAAAAGAGCTAAATGAATTGCAGGTAGGCATAATAGCAGTGAAGCCACGTCATTCTTTGGAAGATTATTTTTTGTCACTTACCAATGCAGAAGTCAATGTTTGAGTTGCTGCGTATCGAATTGTACAAGATTTCAAAAAGATCGAGAACATACATTGCCTTTGTTGCCATTACGGCCATTGCAGGCATTTTCCAGTTTGCATTCAAGGCAGATGGGGAGAGTTATATGAACCTCATGATGCAAAGTGTACAGGACAGTTTTGAAATTGATAAGGGAAAAGCGATCAATGGCTATTTCATGTGTTACATTATTTTAAACACATTATTGATACAGGTTCCAATATTGGTAGCACTGGTGGCAGGTGATGCTATTTCCGGGGAGGCCAACATGGGAACATTAAGGCTTTTACTTACCAAGCCTGTCAGCCGCACCCAGATCATCCTTGTAAAATTTGCAGCATCTGTTATATTCACGATTTTATTGCTGGTATGGATGGCCGTTACTGCGTTGTTCCTTAGCCTGTTCATATTTGGTGCCGATGATATGCTCATCTTCCGGGTAAAGGGAGATGAGTCCCAGATCCTTCAGATTACGAAAGATGATATTATGTGGCGATACCTGGCAGCATTTGGTTATGCAGCAGTAGCACTCACTGTAATTGCAGCCTTGGCAATGCTACTTTCCATCTTTGCAGATAATTCGATAGGGCCGATCATTGCAACCGTATGTATTGTTATCGTATGTACCGTGATCTCAAATATCAACGTACCGGTAATAGATCGTAATGTTAAACCATGGCTATTCACATCCTACCTTGTTGGCTGGAAAGGCTTTTTTTATATTGGAACTAACGCTGATGGAGAGCCAATCAAAGGAAGCCTTGAGAACTGGCCTGCCATTCGCAATAGCCTGAATATTCTTTTCGCTCATATCGTGATATTGATCGGCACAGCAATAATTGTTTTTAAAAGAAAGGATATATTGTCATAAATAGAAAACCATGCTAAAGAGAATTTGTGTTGCAGTTTTATTTTTAATTTCATTTGTGAATGTTGTTGCAGCCCAGGATGCAAAAGTATTGGTGGCTAACGCGAAGGCAAAGATCGAAAAGGTAAACGATTATGAAGCTACCGGCAGGATGAAAACCAATGTTGCCTTTTTAAAAGTGCCTATTGCAAATATTAAGGTATATTTTAAAAAACCCAACAGGTTAAAGGTAAAAAGTGAGAAGGGTATTTCCTTTATTCCAAAAGGTGCAGTGAGCATTAACATGAATAATATCCTGGCTGAAAATGATTATACGATCATTGATGCCGGAACAGAAAAAATTGGAAATTTCAGTGTTCGTGTTGTACGGCTTTTGCCCAATGATGAAAACAGTGAGGTTGTATTATCTACGATATATATTGATCCGATCAACTTCCTTATCAGGAAAGCAAAGACCACAACAAAAGAAAATGGAACTTTCGAATTGGAGATGGATTATGGAAGGTTCAGTGATTTCGGCTTGCCTGACAAGATCGTATTTTCATTTAATACCAAAGATTATAAATTACCAAAGGGAGTCACTTTTGATTTTGATGACGGCACAACACAAACAAAGCCTCATGATATGAAGAATAAAAAGGGAAGGGCTGAAATTACGTTCAGCAACTACATAATAAATAAAGGATTTCCCGATACTATTTTTAATTGACCGGTATTATCATTCCTCCAGTATCTTTTCATCCACTGCATTTGCCACTACCGCCCTACTCATATTTTTAAGCGGGCTCTTGTGCTGCATTTCGTATTCGGCACGGTTATCAATGATGTCAATACATTTATACAAAGCCTGGCGTAAGGAGGATTCATCTGCTATGCCTTTTCCAGCTATATCAAAGGCAACTCCATGATCAGGAGAAGTTCTTATTGCATTGAAGCCGGCAGTAAAATTGACTCCCTCACCTTTGGCAAGCGATTTAAATGGTATCAATCCCTGGTCATGATACATGGCAAGT
>JBDSDG010000171.1:0-3734 GCA_039920685.1 Ferruginibacter sp. | reverse complement strand
CCTGTCACCTGTACTTTTATAACCTTCTCTTTCGGAAAGAGCATTTTTCGTTTCCACAATAAGTTTATCCGGGTTAATAAGTTTGTATGGAACCTTTAAAGAAACACGTTTGTCATTTTCAATATCTTTCTTTAACAAAGCCAGTGGAGAGGCTGCCGCACTGATATTAATTTCCTCAGATTCACTTTCATTAAGTGGGATTTCATCGGGGCCAGAATATACCCCATCTAATTCTTCAACTATAACAGGTTTCCCAAATTGAATCTTCATCCAGTGCCCTGATTTGGGTAGTGGAATATTGTACTTTTTACAAGTAGCTCTTAAAATGTTATCTGAGCTACCGAATTTCTTTGCTAGTACAGTTAATGGCTCAGACCAAACAAGTTCATATAGTTTCTTTCGTGATAGTTTTATTTCATTCATTTGGCAAAAATATAAAATTTACCAAATTAAACATATGTATTGATATACAATTGTTTATAAATTTAGTTAACCAACTAATGCATGAATTTTAAATGAATATTCATGCATTGTTTCATAATTATCCTTACCTTTGTAAAACAATTATTAGTCATGGCAAGAGTAGATGAATTACGGAAATATTTGAAAAGAGGCGAGGTTTATCGCAGGACCGATTTAACTAAATGGTCTAAGGCGGTAGATCGTCATCTTGATATGCTTGTTGATGACGGAACTCTTCAAAAGTTATCCCAGGGCGTTTACTATTATCCTAAGGAGACAGCATTTGGTAAAACACCTCCTGAGGAAGATGTTCTTGTTCGGTCGTTCTTAAAGGACGATAACTTTCTACTGACAACACCTAACGTATATAATAGCTTAGGTGTAGGTACAACTCAGCTATATAATCAAAGAGTAGTTTATAATCACAAACGACATGGCGAGTATAATTTGGGAGGAAGGAAATTCACCTTTCGTTTAAAACCCAGATTTCCTCAAAAGGTAACCCGTGAATTCTTGCTTGTAGACTTAGTTAATAATTTAAGCTCTCTTGCTGAGGATCAGAATGAAGTTTTAAAGAATGTTTCATTTCAAGTTAATAGTGTTGACAGAAAAAAACTTGAAAAGTCTGTTTCTTCATATGGCAATGTGAAAACAAAAAAGGTGTTTGAACAATTCTTGCATTCATCAAATTCAAAAGCATAGATGGATTATCTCCACAATCATAAGGATTTCTATGACCTTTTAAGAATATTAGAGGAAGAGAAAAAGATATTAGCAGGGCTAATAGAAAAGGATTATTGGATAATGCATGTATTGAATGGACTTAAAAAGCAAGGATTTGATTTCGAATTAAAAGGAGGCACATCTTTGTCAAAGGGGTATAAAATAATTGATCGCTTTTCCGAAGATATAGATATACATATAAAGCCCCCAGATGATAAAAAGATTGATGATAATCCAGATAACAATAAAAAGGAGAATGTTCAATTACGAAAAGAATTTTATGATTGGCTGGCCAAGGAGATAAAAATTGATGGAATTGTTTCTGTAGAAAGAGATACAGCATTTGATGATACTAAATATTATAGAAGTGGTGGTATAAGGCTGAAGTATGAAAGTAAAACAACAGCAGTTGAAGGACTAAAGGAAGGAATTCTTTTAGAAGCCGGATTTGATACTGTAACTCCCAATACAAAGCTCAATATAGGCTCTTGGACTTTAGATAAAGCTAATAAAACAGATGGTGTTAAGGTCTTAGACAATACAGCATACGATATCACCTGTTATCACCCTGGATACACGCTGGTTGAAAAGCTTCAGACAATTGCCACTAAATTCCGCCAGGAGCAAACCAGTGGAGAACTTAAACCCAATTATATGAGACAGTATTATGACGTTTATTGTCTTTTGGCAGATAGTAAAGTGAATGAATTTATAGGAACAGTTGAATACACAACACACAAGAATATAAGGTTTCCTAAAAAGTATTTAGAAGTTCCAATTTCTGCAAACGAAGCATTTTTACTGTCGTCAGCAGAAATCCGGGATGATTTCCGGAAACGTTATAAAGCTACAGCTAATCTATATTATAATGGACAACCTGATTTTAATTCGCTGATTGAAAGAATTAATAAACACTTGCACCGACTTTAAAAGTAAAGATTAAGGAGTATTAATAATATTCTTTTTTATTGCTCAATTACATCAGATGAAAACTATATAGGTTGACTGACTTTACTTGGTATTTCTCGATTTGTCATTCCTTGAATTTTGTCTTTTTCATGAGCAATTTTCATTTTTTTAAGTTATGAATAATTGCCCGATTTTTCTACTTTACAATGGTCTGGTTTTACGGGGGGAGGTCATCATTTTATGGTGTATAAAATCAAAATCTGGCAAGAATCTGGCAGGAAATAAAAAACCACCTACAATTCTCTTTGTAAGTGGTTCATTTTGTGGCTCCTGCTGTAGGACTTGAACCTACGACCCTCTGATTAACAGTCAGATGCTCTAACCAACTGAGCTAAGCAGGAATTATTATAAGAACTATTGCCGCCCCTGATTAATCCCGGACATCCGAGAGATACCGGGCTCTAACCATCCCGATAGCTATCGGGAGAGCTAAGCGGGAATCCGATTCCCTTTCGGGGCAGCAAAAATAGGGATTTTAGCCCTTTTAAAAGGTATTCATACATAATCATTTTTACCTGAAAATATTCCATCCATTACTTTCTTCCATCCCCACATATACCCCATCATCCCGAAACTCTACGGGCCAGTGTTTTAAATAATAGCCCTCACCACTTATATTACGGCCATTCTGTAAACTATATTTATACCGGTGCAGTGGACAAACCACATTTCCTAAAGCATCGATATAACCATCTGCCAAAAGACCACCAGCATGTGGACATTGATAGGCAAAGGCAAACAATGCTTCCTTAAATTTTCCAATGCAAATCTTTTTGCCTTTTATTTCTAAGACCGCAATATTGTTAGTGGCAAAATCCAGATCATTGATATGGCCGGCAATTTTGTGCCAGCTATGTTTCTTTTCTGTCATCAGTTATTCAAAAGTAAAACGAGAAACTCGTATTGCGATAAGCTGTGCAAAAATGAATTGGCTACTTTTGCCAAGTTTTATTATTGATTAAATTATCATGAAAGTAAGTACTATGCGTTCGATTGACAAATGGGCAGGTATTCCCGTTTGTTTTATCATTAGTCCTTTTCGCTGGTTGTTTGACCTGCTGAGATCCGCAAAAAAAAATAAGCCCGATATCCGCCGGACATTATTTATTGAATTATCTGAAATGGGCAGTGCTATTATTGTTGATCCCGCCATGCGCAAATTACAAAATGAAGGGAAGGCAGAATTGTACTTTGCTATTTTCAAAAAGAATTATAAAAGCCTTGAGATACTACAGACCGTTCCCGAAAACAATATTTTTAAAATGAATGCGGATAACTTCGGATCACTGATCGGTGATGTATTCCGGTTCATGATCTGGTGCCGGAAGAAAAAAATCGCTACTGTTATAGACCTGGAATTATTTTCCCGTTTCACTGCCCTGCTGAGTTTTTTCAGCGGTGCCCGGTCAAGAGTAGGGTTTACTAATTTTCATGATGAAGGATTGTACAGGGGCAATTTGGTTAATCGTCCAGTGCGTTACAATCCTCATGTGCATATTGCTATTAATTTTATTTCGCTTGTAAATAAGGCGCTCGGGCTATTTGATAATCCATATGCAACGGTGCCAGTGTCAACAGGG
>JBDSDG010000170.1:0-8611 GCA_039920685.1 Ferruginibacter sp. | reverse complement strand
CGCCGTTTCTGGAAAGGTGAATATGAACATGATAAGATCTGTGCATATCAAACTTTATATGAATGCCTTGAAACAATCAGCAAGCTTATAGCACCTGTTGCACCGTTTTTTGCAGATTGGTTGTTCAATAATTTGAATGCTGTTACCAATCGTTCTAATAGCACCTCCGTACACCACCTTGACTATCCTGTTGCAGATAATTCAGTAATAGATATCTCGCTTGAAAAAAGAATGCAGCTTGCCCAGGATGCTTCGTCCCTGGTATTGTCTTTACGTAAGAAAGTAAATATAAAGGTCCGCCAGCCGTTGCAAAAAGTATTCATACCTGCAATGGATACTGAAATGGCTAACAACATTAAGCTGGTTGAAGAGATCATCAAAGCGGAAACGAATATAAAGGAAGTGGAGATATTAGATCCTGACAATGACTTTATCCGTAAAAAGGCAAAAGCAAATTTCAAGACCCTTGGAAAGAAACTGGGTTCTAAAATGAAATGGGCAGCAACCGAAATAGAAAAGTTTGATAACAATACGATCGAAGTTGTTCAACAGGGAAATTATATACTAAACAAGGACATGGTTTCTAAAGGAGATGAGCCAATTGTTATAAATGCAGAGGACCTGGAAGTCATAACCGATGAGATCCCGGGCTACGAGATCGCAGGAAAAGGATCATTGACAGTCGCCCTGGATATTTCAATTACTGAGGTACTTCAAAATGAAGGCAATGCCCGTGAATTCGTAAACAGGGTTCAGAACATCAGGAAGGATAATAATTTTGAATTGACTGACCGGATAGCTGTTACTATAAATGAAAATGAGGTATTGCAACCGTCATTAATTCAATTTAAAGACTATATTTGCCGCGAAATTTTGGCAGATTCACTTGAATTTGTACCTATTCTCCATGATGGAACCCAGATCGAGGTGAATGATTCTTCTTTAACAGTAAACGTACTTAAAAAAAGCGTGTAGTATGGCAACCAAAAAAAAAGCAGTAAAACCTGCAGCAAAAAAACCGGCTCCTAAAAAAGCAGTTGCATCAAAGCCAGTAAAAAAAGCTTCCCCAGCTAAGAAAGTGGCCAAACCCGTAGCAAAAAAAGCCACCAGGCCGGTAGCCAAGAAGCCGGCAGCCAAAACTGCAAAGCCTGTTGCAAAATCAAAACTGATAGCCAAAAAGCCGCTGATTAAGAAAGCCTCAGTAAAAGCAGTAACGCCAGCAAAAAAGCCCCTTGCAAAAAACACTAAACCAGTTCAAAAAGCAGCGCCAAAAAAACCGGTAGCTGTTCAAAAACCGGCACACAAACCTATGACCAAGAAAACAGAAGAAAAAAAACCAACACAGAAGCCTGTAGTAGCGGCCAAAGCGCCAGTAGCTGCAGCCAAACCAATTGCAAAGCCGGTTCAAAAACCGATGGCAACCAACACGAAAGATATCAGGGTTACGCCCGCGAAGCCTGTAGTTATACCAAAGTTCAACACAAAGACTTCAAGGAAATATCAACCTGACTTTACGAAATCCGTTTTGGACCAACCAAAAAATGATCCGGGTGCACCAATTGTGCGATATAACGACGCTGATCTTAAAGAATTTAAAGAATTGATCAATCGAAAATTAGATGCAGCAAAAAAGGAATTAAGTTATCTACAAGGACTTATCACCCGCAAAGATGAAATGGGAGGCGATGAAAGCGATAATCGATACATGACAATGGAAGATGGAAGCCTTAGCATGGAAAGGGAACAACTTAGCCAGATGGCAAGCCGCCAGATCACCTTCATTGATCACCTTGAAAAAGCATTGATGCGAATAGAAAATAAGACCTATGGTATTTGCAGGATCACTGGAAAATTAATAGACAAAGCCAGGTTAAGGGCAGTGCCCCATGCTACTCTTAGTATTGAAGCCAAGATGGGAATAGTGAAGTAGGCCCGGGCTTAATCGTAAAAAAAAATCTTAAAGAGAGAATGAGTAATTGTTCTCTTTTTTATTGAACTGCGTTCTTAGTTCCTGGTTATTAGTTAACCTTTAGGATGGGTAAGTTGGAGTTTGAGGATTGAGGTTGGAAGTTGAAAGTTTGAGGTTTAAAGTTTAAATGAAAAAATGACACACTTAATTGAGCAGACCCTGGAAATTACCTCCCAAACTAGAAACAAGCAACTAGAAACTTGCTTTAACTAGAAACTGGTTTTCACCTCACCTCCTGCATATCCACCAATCTTTTATAAAATCCATTCTGAACGATCAGGCTATCGTGCGTGCCTCTTTCAACGATCTCGCCTTTTTGTAATACGATGATCTCATCTGCATGCCGGATAGTACTTAGCCGGTGTGCGATCACAATAGAAGTGCGATTGGTCATCAGGTTATTGATCGCATCCTGCACCAGTCTCTCACTTTCTGTATCCAGTGAAGATGTTGCCTCATCTAAAATAAGTATGGGGGGATTCTTTAGCACAGCCCGTGCGATCGTCATTCGCTGGCGCTCACCACCACTGAGTTTTAAACCCCGATCGCCGATATTGGTTTCATAACCATTCTCCTTTGTATCAATAAAATTTGCAGCATTTGCGATGATGGCGGCATTCTCTATCTCATCCGCCGTAGCATGGTCTTTTGCCAAAGCTATATTGTTGGAGATCGTATCGTTGAATAAGATCGCTTCCTGTGTCACAATGCCCATTTGATTGCGAATGGAATGCAGCGTATAATTCTTAATATTTACTCCATCTATTAAAACTTCTCCCTCCGTCGCATCAATAAACCGTGGGATCAGGTCTGCCAATGTACTTTTTCCTGCACCGCTGCTGCCAACCAATGCGATCGTCTTTCCCTTCCCGATAGTAAGATTGATATGCTTCAAAATAATTGTATCATCATATCCAAAACTTACATTTTTCAATTCTATACAATCGGAGAATGATCTTAATTCCTTGGCATCCGGCAGGTCTTTTATTCCAACATGCTCATTGATCAGGTTTTCAATGCGTTCAATACTTGCTGCACCTTTTTGAATGTTGTATGATGCACTCGACAACCCTTTCAGTGGCTGAATAAGCTGCGTAAAGATCGCGATATATGCAAGGAAGTCTCCTGCATTTAATGTAAAGGAGGGGTCTCCACTCAATACAAGCCTCCCACCATACCAAAGGATACATAACACAGCCGTTACACCCAATGCCTCAGATACCGGTGAAGCAAGATCCCTTCTGCGGTTTGCCTTGTTCTTCAAATGGTACATTGCTTCGTTCTCATCTTCAAATTTTCGCTGGATCTTTTTTTCTGCATTAAAGGCCTTTATGATCCGTATGCCCCCAAGTGTTTCCTCTATTGTTGAAAAAAGCCTTCCAAATTGCTGAAGCACATTCCTGTTCTCCTTTTTTAAGGATCGTCCAATCCGGCCCAGGATCAAACCCGCAACCGGTAAAAAAATGACAAGAAATAATGTGAGCTGCGGACTTAACATCACCATGTAAATGAAAAACAAGAGGATGGTTATGGGTTCCCTGAACACACTTTCCAATACACTCACCGTAGAGCCCTCAACATCACCCAGGTCATTTGAAAGCTTGCTCATTACATCCCCTTTTCGCTGCTCGCTGAAATAACCGATGGGCAATTGAAGGATCTTTGCATACATGTTGCTACGCATATCATTGATGATCCTGTTCCTGATAGGATTTAAAAAATACATGCTTAAATATGCAAACAGATTTTTGAGTAATATGGATCCGAATACAACCAGGCAGATCAGCATGAGTGCCTTGATGTTCCCACCAGGTTCATTTATCAATTGGTAGAGCCATTCTTTAAAATAATTGATGGGGTTTATACCGTTAAAAAAACCGCTGTTGCTTACAGCCTTGAATGCATCACCTTGCTTAAAGATCAGCATCAAAAAAGGGCTTAATAATCCAAGTGATAAAACTCCAAATATTGCAGATAAAATATTAAAACCAAAATAAGTGGCAACCAGCCCGGGATACTTTTTAATGTATTTAAAAATCGTTCGTAAACTCTTCATGCAATGCGGTAAATATAATGCTGATAAAAACGCACAAAGTAACTAATTTTACAACGATTAAAATGCAAACGTATGTTAGAGGGGAAAAGACAAAAGCAGGTGGCATCGGTTTTAGAAAAAGACCTGAATGAAATATTTCAGCGCCTCGGACTATCCATGATGGATGGTGGCATGATATCAATTTCATCAGTAAAGATCACACCGGACCTGTTTGACGCAAGAGTTTATCTTAGTTTTTTTAAAGTAAAAGATCCGGTTGTTGCTTTAAAAAATATCCAGGACAGGAGTTGGGAAATAAAACGCGAGCTTACTGCAAGAGTTAAAAATCAATTACGCAGTATGCCACAGCTTAGCTTCTTCATAGACGATACATTGGAATATGTAGATAAGATGGAAAAGCTTTTTAAAGACATAAAGGACGGTGAAGAGAAAAATCAAAATAAATCTTAAGCTTCCGAATGTACCTTCTCTTTGCATGGCGATATTTTAAAGGAAAAAAAAGCGCCAATGCTATCAATATTATTTCCTGGGTAACAACCGGCGTAATTGCTTTTGCCACTTGTTGCCAGGTGTTGGTTCTAAGTGTTTTCAATGGTTTCGAAGATCTCGTAAAATCGCTCTATTCTTCATTTTATACTGACCTCAGGATAGTACCTGCAAAAGGTAAAACCATTTTCCTTTCCCCGGAGCAGCTTTCCAGGATTCATTCTCAGCCACTGATACACGAACTTTCTTTAATTGCAGAAGAAAAAGCACTTTTAAAAAATGAGGATGCGCAAGCTGTTGTGAATATAAAGGGAGTGGATAAGAGTTTTGGGAAAGTAAGTGGTGTGCCCTACAAGCTTACAAGGGGTAAATTCAATACAGGAACGATAGATGAACCAAATATCATTGTTGGATCCGGTGTTCAAAATGCAACAGGTGTTATGCTTAATGATGAATTCGCAGCACAATACCTCACATTGATCATTCCAAAGAAAAATGCAACAGGCAACGATCCGTTTGAATCCCTCACAGAAGGTAATGTAAGCGCCAGTGGTGTTTTTTCCATACAACAGGATTTCGACAACAAGTATGCGATCACAAACCTTGCCTTTATAAAAAGGCAAATGGGTCTTACAGAAAATGAATATTCCGCTGTAGAAATAAAATTAAAATATGGCGCCGAGATAAAGGATGCCCAGGCATCTTTACAGCGACTCCTGGGAAAGGAATATACAGTTCAAACAAAATACCAGCAGAACATCAATTTATATAATACCATGAGTCTGGAGAAATGGGCGATCTATGCGGTGTTGACACTGATACTTGTTATCGCCGCATTTAATATGGTGAGTGCTTTAACAATGCTCGTCCTTGAAAAAAAACAGGACATCGGTATTCTCCAAAGTATGGGAACGACAGGTTCCCAGGTAAGAAAGATCTTTTTAACGGAAGGAATACTCCTTGCAGGTATTGGAGCTGCTACCGGAATATTATTAGCAACATTGATCTGTTTACTTCAGCTGAAGTTCAAACTGATAAAATTAAAGGGTGGCTCATTCCTGATAGACTTCTTTCCGGTAAAACTGATCTATACGGATTTTCTCCTGGTCGCCGGAACAGCTATGGCAATCGCTTTAATTGCTTCATGGTACCCGGCTTTTAAGGCATCCAGGGAACCGGTAGAATTGAGATGATAGGTAGGATTTATGATGTCTGATTTATGATGTATGGTTTGGTACAGAGTTGATTTCATTTCCAAATCAGCACATTTCACACTTTCAAATAGGCACATTTCCAAATTAGTAATCCCCTATCGTTTCCGGCAATTGCTCAAGTGCCTTTTTCAATTGCTCATCATTAGGAGCGATTCCATGCCATTCATGGCTTCCTTCCATAAAATCAACGCCCTTTCCCATCACTGTCTTCATCAGTATTACAACAGGTTTTCCTTTTCCTGTTAGCGTTTTTGCTTTTTCCAAACCTGCAACAACTGCATCCATGTCATTCCCCTCCATTTCCATCACTTCCCATCCAAAAGCTTCAAACTTTGCATGCAGGTTGCCAAGTGCCATCACTACTTTGGTAGGACCATCGATCTGTTGGCCATTCCAGTCAACAGTAGATATCAGGTTATCCACCTTTTTATGCGCTGCAAACATAATCGCTTCCCAATTTTGGCCTTCATCAAGTTCGCCATCGCCATGAAGAGAATAGACCAATTGAACATCCTTGTTCAATTTTTTCGCATATGCAGCACCGATGGCTACACTCATGCCTTGTCCCAAGGAACCACTTGCAACCCTTATACCAGGCAGATCTTCATGAGTTGTTGGGTGGCCCTGTAACCTGCTATTTATTTTTCTGAAGGTAGATAGTTCCTGTAAAGGAAAATACCCAGATCTCGCAAGTGAGCTGTAAAAAACCGGGGAAATATGACCATTGCTGAGGAAAAAAATATCTTCATTCCTGCCATCCATTTTAAAGTCTGGATTATGCTTCATTATTTTGAAATAAAGCGCAGTAAAGAATTCCGTACAACCCAGGGAACCGCCCGGATGTCCACTCTGTACTGCGTGTACCATTCGAACGATATCTCTTCTTATCTGGGAAGCAATGTCTTTAAGCTCAGCCATGCTATATTTGATTTTATTCTTAGGTAAAAGGTGAAAATAATGATGCAAACCTACTATTAATCAATGCATGCACAAAGAAAAAAAGTATTTCGCCTAAACTATAGTAATAAGTTGAGGAATATGACGTTATTTAGCTGCATATTTGTGTTCAGGTGTTACACAAGTACCTTACCAGGTTGTTTTTAAGAAATCTTAAGTATCTTGTTCTTTCTGCAAAACATATTTGATACTTTTGTAACCTACTGACGCTATAAAATTATTGCATGGATAATATTTTACTTAGTGCGGGATTATCGTTTTTGATAACGTTTTTCGCTATCCCTGTTATTATTCAGGTTGCAAAGGATAAAAAACTTTTCGATGAGCCGGATGAACGCAAAGTTCATAAAGCAGTTATTCCCACATTAGGCGGCCTAGGTATTTTCGCAGGATTTATAGTAGCGACTCTGATGGGTGTTCCACTAGGGATCACGAGTGAATTACAATATTTTGCAGCAGCTTCAATAGTTATTTTTTTCCTTGGAATGAAAGATGACATTCTTGTGCTCTCTGCAAGCAAGAAATTCATTGGCCAATTGATCGCAGCCGGCATCCTGATCAAATTTGCCGGAGTTCAGATTACCAATATGCATGGATTTTTAGGTATATATGAGATCCCACGGTTTGCAAGTATTGCATTATCATTGTTCACGATCATTGTAATTACAAATTCTTTTAATCTCATCGACGGTATAGATGGGCTTGCAGGAAGCCTGGGATTCCTGACTACATTAGTATTCGGATTATATTTTTATTTTATCGGTCATACGGAATATGCTGTAATGGCATTTGCACTCGCCGGTAGCCTTATTTCCTTCCTCATCTATAACTTTTCGCCTGCCAAAATATTTATGGGCGATACAGGATCACTGTTACTGGGCCTGATAAATTCAATTCTTGTAATAAAATTCATTAACCTGGCTGCAACACCTGGCGTAAGCATACCGTTGTCTTCAGCTCCTGCAATTGGCTTCTCCATTTTAATGATCCCATTGTTTGATACATTAAGGGTTTTTGGTTTACGTATCCTTGACCGCAGGTCGCCGTTCAGTCCGGACAGAACCCATGTTCATCATTTCCTTTTAGATATTGGTTTTTCTCATCGTAAAATAACGCTGTCTTGCGTTGGATTAAATATCATTTTTATCGCCCTGGCCTATGGCCTTAGAGACCTTGGCACTACCACGGTTATGGGAATACTATTAATTACAGGATTTCTATTCATCGGCATTATCTATTATTTACGCCAAAAGACAAAAGCAGTGTCTGTTGATGCGATCGTAGAAAATGAAATGAGGAAATCGCATAAGATCCTTTCCCTTTCTACAGAAACGGTTGAAGTAGAATAGCTTCCTTCCTTCTAATTCATTTCTTTAAACTTTAAAACTACCTTTGAATAATAGTAGTTTTTAATAGCTTTGCAGCAATTCATTAATTATGACAGAAGACCTTAATAAGATCCTGAAGGACACGGAGAACCTGATGAATAAAGCAATTAACCACCTGGAAACGGAGCTTACCAAGATCCGTGCAGGTAAAGCAAGCCCGAATATGCTTGAAGGTATCATGGTAGATTATTATGGAAATCCTACACCTATAAGCCAGGTAGCCAATGTTTCTGCATTGGATGCCCGTACAATTTCCGTACAGCCGTGGGAGAAAAATATGCTTCAGAATATTGAGCGTGCGATCATAGCTGCCAATATCGGCATCAACCCTCAAAATGATGGAAACTCGATCCGCCTTTTTTTACCGCCATTAACGGAAGAGAGGAGAAAGGAATTGGTGAAAAAATGTAATAGTGAAGGGGAAAATGGAAAGATATCAGTAAGGAACATCCGCCGCGATGCTATTGAGCATATTAAAAAACTGCAAAAGGATGGCTTAAGCGAAGATGCTTCCAAGGATGCGGAAAAAGATGTGCAGGAT
>JBDSDG010000169.1:0-5536 GCA_039920685.1 Ferruginibacter sp. | reverse complement strand
GGATCAGCAATGATGCATTATTATTGAACCCGAATAATAAGGACCGGTTCAGCATTGACGTTAATATTGGTAACTCTTCAAAGTTTGTAAGTAATCCCTTCAGCACAGCGATCAAAACCGGAAACATCAATAAGGATTTTACATTTTTTTTCAGGCATAGCTACGACCTTGGGAAAAAGGATTCAATAATCATAAATGATTCTACTACAGAGTATGTTTTTTTTCCAAAGCTGCGAATACAGCATAGCTTTAGTTATAGCACCTATAGTTATTCATTCCTGGATATTGCTGCAGACTCATTAATATATAAGACATGGTACAACGTATATTTACCAAGCCCGATCGATACGTTTTCCTTGAAAGAGAAGTGGAATGTTACCAGCAATGACCTTTCACTGATACAGTTCCCGGATACCAGGAATGCTGCTCAGTTTTTTTTAGCTGGCATAACCATGCAAAACATAAAAGGTGAATTCACGTCCGGCATCAGCATCTTTTACAATATGATATTGCATGGCGAGTATCGTAACCGGACAAGAAATAAGAAATGGGACGTGCTGTTAAAAGGCGAATTTTATGTGAGTGGGAGAAATAGTGGTGACTATAGCGTTTCGGCTAGCCTTGACAGATACCTTAACAAGAAACTTGGAAATGTTCACTTGTTTTTTAATAACGTGAACCGTTCACCGTCTTTTATCTTTAGTAAAAGGTCTTCTTTTAACCTTGGTACCAGCCATGATAATAAAGAGAACATTATATCTTTTGGGGCAAGTTCCACCAATCGTATACTAAATGTTGGATTTAAAAATCACCTGGTCACCAATTACAGCTATTTTACTAATTATTATCAGTCCGATTATTATAACAAGGTGATCAATATCCTGCAATTGTTTGCTTCCAAAAAGCTCCGGATCACAAAGCACTGGAACTGGTATATAGAAGCAGTATTGCAGCAGACAGATGGCGCTGCCCCTGTTAAAGTACCTCTATTGTTTACGAGGAACAGGCTTGCCTATGAAGGAAGGTTTTATAAGAACCTGAATATAAGCGCAGGTTTGGAGGCAAGGTATTATTCTCCTTATAAAGCGAACAATTATTCTCCCGTGATATCGCAGTTTGTGCCACAGGATACGGTTACAATAAGTAATCTTCCTGACGTAACCGCATTTCTTCACTTCCGGATAAAGAACTTTACCGCTTTTGTAAGGGCAGAAAATTTAAATACTGTTAGTGGCAAGAACGGCTTTGCATTTATTAACAACAATTTTGCTGCTCCGCATTATCCAACACAAGGGTTTATGCTGAGGCTTGGAATACAGTGGTGGTTCGTAAACTAGTACCTGGTTCCTAGTTAAGTGTTCCTGGCTTATGGTTTTATTAACCCGCATCTCTTTACGTGGAACCCACAACTTTGTTACCTTTGCAAAGTGAAAAAGATTCTTCTCACCATACTTACCGTAGTGTACATGACAGTGTCATCCGGCATCGCCATGGAGATACATTACTGTATGGGTAAGCGGGCTGGAATTGAGTATTTTAAAACTGGTGGAGAAAAATGCGGTAAATGCGGCATGAAGGAAAAAAGATCAGGTTGCTGCCATGATGAGCATAAATTTCACAAGCTTGAAGATTCACACAAAAACGTTTATAATAATATAAGTTTTCACAAAAACGAGATTACATTAATTTCCACCTATGCTTTTCTTTCAACCTATTTTAATGATGAGCCACTTCCAGGCAAAATAAATATTAATTCCCCTCCCGAATACACAGGCCCTTCAGACTGTATCATGAATTGTGTTTTCAGGCTTTAGAATTTTTATTTGATAGATACGCAGGTAACACGGTTATCATGCGTTATGGTGTTCTGCTTTAAATATGGAACTAAGTTCTATACACATCAATCATTATAAAAACATAATAAAATGAAAACAATATTTGGATTATTAATACTTCTAACATTTAGCGCAAGCGCACAAGTGACACATGTAAATCTCCAGGCAAGCGGCCTCACCTGCAGCATGTGCAGCAATTCCATCAATAAGGCACTAAGGACAATCGACTATATCGATAATGTAAGGGCAAATATTAAGAATTCAAGCTTTGATATAACATTCAAGCCTGGTGCCAAAGTAAATTTTGACGAACTGAAAAACATGGTAGAAGGCGCAGGCTTTTCAGTTGCCAATTTAACAGCTACAGTGGACTTTAAAAACGCATCTATTACAAATGATGAACACATTACCGTTGATGGTATGGTCCTTCATTTTTTAAATGTAAAGAACCAGGTTTTGAATGGTAATACAGATATAAAAGTCATTGACAAGGGTTTTGTGTCTGCAAAGGATTACAAAAAGAACGGGAAGTTTACAAAAATGGAATGCTACAAAACTGGAACGGTAGGCAGCTGTTGCACTAAGACAGGTTTGGCGGTAGGTAGCAGGATCTATCACGTAAGTATATAAATCTCCAGTTTATGGTTTAGGGTTTAGAGGGTTTAGTTTGAATTATTAAAATACACCTTAACTCTAAACTCTAACCCCTAAACATTTAATCATGAGGACGTCATTTTTTATACTCTCCATCTTTATGTGTACGAAGTTTCTCCATGCGCAGGAGCTTTTTGTATATTCCGAACCCGCCAGCAATATGCCTGCAAAAAGCATCGGGATCCGGCTCACAAACAACCTGGTAAAGCAATTAAACGACAATTATGAAGAACACTTGCAAACGGAAATAATGTGGGGGATTTCAAAAAAGATCATGGTTCATGCAGAAGGCTTTTTTAGCAATAAGAATAAAAGTTTTCGAAATGAAGGTGGTGCAATTTATATAAAATACAGGTTTTATAGTGCAGACGAAGTTCACAGCCATTTCAGGATGGCAGCGTTTGCACGCGGAGCATATAATAACAGTGAAATACACGACAATGCAATAGAATTGAATGGATACAATAGTGGTTACGAAGCCGGATTGGTTGCAACGAAACTTTTGAACAAACTGGCAATTTCTTCAACGGCTTATATAAGTCATGCGACAGAAAATGGGCATAAAAATAAATTTTCATGGAGTGATGGGGATCGAAATGCCCTATCATATTCGCTTTCAGCAGGTAGATTGATTTTGCCCGTAAATTATTCCAGTTACAAGCAAACCAATTTTACAATACTGGCTGATATTCTGGGGCAGAGTAATATAAAAAACGGGAGAAGCTATCTTGACATTGCGCCTGCAATTCAATTTATCTTTTTTAGTAAAATGCGTTTAGATATCGGTTACCGTTTCAATATAATAAACGATCTGGAGCGAGCCGGCTCAAGAAGTTTCCTTCTAAGATTTGAATACGATTTTTTTAGCGTTTATAAATTGTAAAATGACAGTGATAAACTTCATTGGGAGATTTTTAAAAAAACTTTTCAAATCAATATTTGTCCGGGAAAAAGATTGTTGCAAATGATTATTTGGATTGATTGGCAAACGCGATGCCGGATATCAGCTTATCCAGGTTTTTTTCAGCAAAGAAATTCCCACATATTTCCGACGATCTCGATAAAATAGAAGATAATTTTTGTTGCTCATCACCAAGGAACTGGTAACTCAATGCCAGGGCTTCTGATTGGCTTACACTTTTTGTTTGCTGTAATGCTTCACTGGTTATCATTATCCTTAATCCACTATCTTTTAATTTACCAAGTTCCGATATCATCCAACTCAACGCGAGGAAGTATTTTTTTTCTAACATTAAAAAATAAAGATTATTTCCGGCATCCGTCATTACATTGAAAGCAGAATTAACTATTTCATCCGTAAGATATTTAACAACTTTTTCGTCTGCTACATTTCGATCTGTCAGTTGTATCATACCTTGCAGCGCTCTCGGATAAATGCTTAGCCAGCGAAGTTTCCTGCGTATCGCATGCACCTCGGTTTCAATATCGGTGAATTTGCATTTTGTTTCTGAAGCGAATGTTTTTATTTCTTTGATAGTGTCTTTGTAAAAAGCAGCAATACCTACCACTTCTTTTTCATCCTTCAACCAATTGGCATCGGTTAATTTCTTCCTGATCTTTCTTAAACGGTCAGCACTTCCTTCCACCCAGCCCCTTTGTTGAAGAATGTCATTTAAATGCTGGATCTTTTCCCGCGATTGTGCATGAAGGTATTCTACGATTGCGGTATTCACTATCTCTTTCTTCTCAAATTCTTTTGCAAATGAATCATAATAATCAACAGCTCCCAGTGCATCTTCTACCAATTTGAAATCCTCTTTCATCTTGCTGAACCTCTTTTTATTATGTAGTTCAGCATATACTTTTGCCAATCCTTCCAGCATGAAAAAACTAGTGCGTGCGTCATTGTTGTATAGCCAGAGCCCGGGATTTCTTTCTTTTATTGCATTTGAGAATAACCCTTCAACCTTCAATAAGTAATACTCAAATCTTTGCAAGCCGTTTTTCATGAACGTTTTTTAAATTGTCAATTAGTAACCTTAATCATTTTCAAAAAATGCCACACCACCGCCTACCCAGGATTTATCTTTATTATAGCGGGTTCCGATCATTTTGCCTTTACTTAATCTCGCAAGATTATGAACGGCGATGGGTCGGGGCCATTCATTTTTCCAAAAGTAAAAAAGCCTGATCTCCGCTTTAGCGGGTTCATCCATTGTCTGAATGATTGCATCGTAGTTTACTTTTCGCTGGAGTATCCAATTTTCAGGATCGGTGATCTTATCTATATCAGATTGGGTAACATCTATTACAACACCCATGCCGGCGAATGAGAACAATGGCTTTAATACAAACTCTTCCAGGTTTACAGGTTCCATTAATTCATTCAAGAAAAAAGTTTCGGGAACATACCTGTTCTGAATAAACGGAAGCGTGAACTTGCTGATGCGATAGAACCAATTTGGATGCGGCACCCATTCCACATCATACGGTTTAGACAGATCAATAATATTTTCAAGCCCTTTTTGTTGCCGCAGATCATCAAATATCAACCGGTTATAAATTCTTTTTACAGCCACTTTTTTCCCATCCTCATCATAATATAAATCCTTGCCATCTGCTTTTAATTTTGTGAGACAAACAGTTTTTATTCCAACCATTTTTTCAGTACAATAAAAATCTATCCTGGTCTTTTGCTCTTCGGGATATATCTCTAATAAAATAACCTCTGAAGGATCATGAGCTCCAATTATAATTTCACGCAGGTCACGAATATATGATTGCTGGTCATACCCATTTAAATAAGAAGAATAGTTTGATGGAACACCGGCATATGCTGAAGTGATCTCACTGTGATAAGCCTGGAATGCAAACAGCGTAGGAAATCCCTGCATTTCGATCAACTGAGGCTCTAATTCACCCTGCAGGTTTCGGCAAATTCCAAAATCAAAAACAATGAATTGAGGATGTGCATCTTCTCCGGGCACATGTAGGTTTGCAGGAATGCTTCTGTCAGTTAATTTTTTAAAATTGGAAGCGGTGATGACATCAATTATTTCTTCGCAGGCTCCGAGCATTTTATTTTT
>JBDSDG010000168.1:0-7581 GCA_039920685.1 Ferruginibacter sp. | reverse complement strand
TGATTGTGGTTGTGAAGATAAAATTAGTAAAAATTTTTACAAAAACAAATAAACGTTCCAAAAAATTCAGTTTCTTAAAAATAAAATGCCCCCGGTTTAAATACGGGGCAATATGAAATTGATTTATTTAATTTCCACCTTTGATTCGCTTGGATTCACTCTCAAGCCCTGTATTTCGCTGGCGGGCGTTCTTGATCTGGCTGGATCCGAATCTCCAGGTAAAATTCACTCGAACTGTCTGGCTTTCCCAGGATCCGCCACCTTTGATGTACAGTCCACCAAAGTCATTTGTGGCCTTCCACGGAGCGGTATGAAAGATATCTGTAGCACTAACCTTAACCGTTGCCTGCTTTTTAAAAAGCTGCTTTTGAAGACCTACGTCTACTCCACCCTGTGGGCCAGTTTCCCACGTTCCTCCCCAAACGCTTGGACCATTGAACCAGCCACTTACTTCCGCAGTGTAATCATTTCCTAACATAAAGCTTTGTTGCAGGTATGCACCATAAGAAGAGATACTGTTATTTACCTTTGTTTTGCCAATAAAGCCATTAAACATCTGGTAATTGTACCAGATATTAGCATAGCCATTCCACCACTTTTTAATAGGAAGGGATGACCCCATATTGAAACTGAGTATCTGTTGTTGTGCAAGATTCTTTTGCTGAACAAAAGTTGCATTATTAATTGTATCTGTAGTTAAGGTGGCATAATCTTTAACGTGGCTGTACCCAAGTGTTGTATTGATCATCCCTTTAAAGGTATGTGTGAGTTCCACATTATCTGTGTATTGAGGACGCAGAAAAGCATTTCCTTTTTCATAAGTAAGTTCATCCAGTTTGTTTTCAAATGGATTCAGATCCTGGTATGTGGGCCTGTCGATGCGGCGGCTATACGTAAGATTTAGACTATGCTTTTCACTCATATTCCAGGTTAATGCTGCACTGGGAAAAAGATCGAGATAATTTCTTTTTACTGTGTTATCGGCCTGTACTAAGCCATCGGCTCTTGCCAGCGTCCCTTTACTGTTGGTTTGTTCCGCTCTTAGTCCTGCCTGCATACTCCATTTCGTATTCAGCTGGCGCAGGTAGTTAAGGTATCCTGCATTCACATTCTCCTCGTATTTAAAGCTATTGCTGCGATCAAGCTGCTTAACAGGGACACCATTCTGATCATTAAAGAAATCAAAAGTATTTTTCGTTGAAACAAATGAGGTCTTAATTCCATAACCGAGCTTTGCTTTACCTAATTTTTGTTCAGCATCTAGCTTTGCGGTGTATATATCAATGTCGGTAGGAGTATAATTCCTGTTGGTTATAGCGCTTAACAGGATATTGTTCGGGTCATAATAGTAATTTGGTTGAAAGCTGCGACCGGTTCCCCGGAAAAGACCATAATCTGCGTCAAAGTTGATCTCCCTCCCACTGGTATCTATATACCTGTAATTCAGGTTGAAGTTTGCATTCGTACGGCTACCTGGTAAAGTATTGTTTGCTTTTAGCCTTTTTATGAATTCTCCGGATGGGTTATAGTAGATGTTCGTTCCGGAGGTATTTGCCCAGTGATTGTTACTGAAATTTGTTGTTGCCAATACTCCGATCGTATGTTTGCTATTCAGGAAAAAATCCGCACCTGCCTTAACATTAATGCTTTTGTCATTGCTATGCATTACACTCTTCTGGTCATATAATGTGTCATTCTGTATCCGGTAAAGGTTAAGTGTATTTTCATAAAGCCCTACATTACCACCAACATTGCCGAAGATGTTGATCTTTTTGTCCCGGTAATTTAAATTTAATGAGCCGTTACCCTTTGGCGTAACGCCTTGAACAAGCCCGAGGTTAATACTGCCATTTGTTCCGAATTTTTTATTTTTCTTTAGCCTGATATTTACGATGCCCGCATTTCCGCTTGCATCATATTTTGCACTTGGATTGCTGATCATTTCAATAGCCTCAATATCATTGCTACTGATACTTTTTAAATAGGCTGCGAGGTCTTTTGCGTCCAGCTGCATCATTTTACCGTCTACGTATACTCGCACCCCGGTTTTTCCTTTCATGCTGATGTTATCGTTGTTATCCACCTGTACACCAGGACTCTTTTGAAGCAGTTCCAGTGCATTGCTTCCTGTTGCATTAATACTCGCCTCTACGTTGAATACAGTTTTATCTGCCTTTACTTCTATCATTGGTTTTTTAGAGTTCACCGTAACACCCTGTAATTTCACCGCAGTTATTGATAGTGATTCCGAATTCACGGTTTTATACTCTCCCTCGTTCATTGTGAAAGACCCCGACAGTTTTTTTTCATAACCAACAAACGCATAACTCAACAGGTATTCGCCAATCTTAACGACGGGGATCTCAAATTTACCTTCAGCATCAGTTACAGCTGTCTTTACAAGTCCACTGTCTTTTGCGCTCAATAATGACACTGTTACAGAAGACAAACCATTTTGTTTCTGATCAGTAACAGTTCCTGTTACCTTGCCCGGAGCCTGTGCCATTAAATGAACGGAAAAAAATGAAGAAAAAAGTAAAACGAGTAAAAAATGTTTTTTCATAAATTGTCAATTAATTTATTGAGACGCAAAGCAATGACTAATTGTTACATCTTGTTTCTATAAACTGGATGAACTGTATTTTTTGCAACATGAATGGTTTAAATTATACTTATAAAATTAGCCTTTTAAGCAACATATAAATTGCCCGCGGAATCGTTTTGCGTATCAACTTATCTTGTTATTTTTATCACTTTATTTGCTCAATCTAAAAATGTTACGACACTTATCTTTCTTTTTATCTTTTTTGCTGTTACCGTTCATGATTCATGCGCAGTCGGTTAGATTTACCGGTATCGTTTATGACTCGGCCACTAAGGCACCACTTGCATTTGTAAGTGTGGGTGTTATAGGCACCAAAAAGGGTGCGGTCACGGATATAGATGGCCGCTTTTCCTTTTCAGAATTACCCTCTAAGCCGGTATTGTTATTCAGCTATATAGGTTATAGGTCACGGCAGGTTGCAATCGGAGATGCCAGTCAACAGTCTATTGCCCTTGAGCCTGCAGGTAAGCAATTAGAAACGGTAGTGATCACTTCCGGAGAGAATCCGGCACATAGAATAATTCGTTTGATGCAGCAGCACAAAAAAGAAAACGATCCTGAACAAAACCCGACCTTTAAATACAATGCATATACGATGGCTGCACTGGCAGCAGGCAATCATTTTTGGAACATGAACAGGATGGATACCAGCAAGGCAAAGTCGAAGGGCCTGAAAATAGTAACTAAGAACAAAGACTCTTCAGGCAATAAAATGGATGCTGAGCTTGCAAAACGGTTCAGGGAAAATTATTTAATGCTCACTGAATCTTATACGGAACGGATATTCCGCTTTCCAAAACAATCGAAAGAAACAGTGCTTGCTACAAAAATATCTGGGCTAAAAACTGCATCATTTGCAATTACTGCCTCAAATTTTCAACCATTTGGGTTCTACCGCGATTACCTGGTAATGAATGAAAATGCATTTGTATCCCCGGTGATTAACGGAAGTACCGGCATGTACCAATTTAAGCTTACTGATGTAATTCCTCATGAAACCGATACTAGTTTCATTATAAGTTTTCAGCCAAAGCAAGGGAAGAATTTTAATGGACTTAAAGGTATCATCCATATTAACTCGGACGGATATGCCATTGAAAATGTTATAGCTTCACCTGCAGATGAAACAGGTATGATCTTTACATTCCGTATCCAACAGAAGTATAATAAAATTACCGGTCACTGGTTCCCTGAGCAATTGAATAGTACCCTTACACAAAAGGACCTGAATTCCGATTCTGTGATGCTCTTCTGGGATTCCAAATGTTATATTAGTAATGTAGAGATTGGCACGCCTATCACCCGGAAATTGTTCTCAGATGTTGAATTAGAATACCATCCTCTTGCCGGCAGAAGATCGGATACAGCGTGGACGCATATGCGAGCAGACACACTGACTGAAAAAGAAAAGATCACCTATGAGACCTATGACATGCTTCCTCCCAAATATAAGAACACAATTGAAAAGGCGAATAAGGCAATTCAGATCCTTTCAATAGAAGGAATACCGTGGGGTAATGTTGATATTCCATTTAAGTATATACTCTCCGGAATTAATAAATATGAAACTTTTCGCCTGGGCGCAGGCTTACGGACCAACCCTGGTTTTAGCAGGCTGATCACTTTAAGTGGATTTGGAGGATACGGATTGCGCGACAAGGCCTTTAAATACGGCTCTGGTCTCTTATTGAATTTTGATGAGCGCACGGGAACATCGGTTTCAATAAATTACGCCAGGGATATTACAGAGCCAGGTAATGTTGATTATTTTGTTCGCAATGGCTCCGTATTTTCTAACCAGACGTTGCGTAATTTTCAAACTTCCAGAATGGATAGTGTTGAACAAGTAAGGATTGAATTAAATACAAGAATTCGTCCATCAATACAGTTAAATACCTGGTGGCTGCATGAAGATCGCAGTCCTGCCGGTTATCCTTATGAATTTAAGGACGACGTGAATAAGATCAATTACAGGAGATTTATTAACGCTGAATTAGGTATTGGCTTTCGGTTAACCCGTGGTGAAAGTTTCGTAAGAATGGGCCGGGCAAAGATCAGGAACAAGCCTCCAACAACACAATTTTTGGTGCAGCTTTCGCGGGGTATGAAGGAATGGTCGGGAGATCTTAATTATACAAAAGCCGCTCTTCAGCTTAACCATAGTTTCCGGTTAAAAAAGCTTGGGTTCACATCTTTTCAAGTAGAAGCCGGGCAGGTCTGGGGAGATGTACCCTATTCATATTTGTTCAATGCAAAGGCAAGCCGTTCTGAAAATAAGATCAGCGTCCATATACCAAATACATTCCAGACTGTCAGGCTATATGAATTTGCCTCAGATAGAATGGCATCGCTTTTTATCCAGCATAACTTTGGAAATTTGTTGTTCAAGCCTTCTAACATTTTGATTCGTCCCGAATTTTTAGTGGTACAAAATATCACTTATGGCAGTTTGCAAAACCGCATTGTTCACCATAACCTGGATGCTACGGTGCCTGAAAAAGGGCTTTTCGAATCTGGTTTACTGGTGAAGAATCTATACAGGAAAAGTATTCTTTCCTTATTTTATGTAGGCGTTGGCGGCGGGGTGTTTTACAGGTATGGCTCCTACGCCTTGCCGAAAGCAATAGATAATTGGGTATTCAAGTGGGGATTTGATCTTTCCTTTTAAAGAAGATTTTAATGATAAAAAAAGCCGGACAAATGTCCGGCCAATTGCACTTGCGTTGTTATTCTATTGTACAATGATCTTTTCAATATTCATTATTTTGTTGGAACTATTAACTACTTTCAATAAATAAGTTCCTTTTGAAACAGCAGCATTAAGGTTGTATTCCAGTACCTGCATCTTACTGTTAATTGTTGCAGTTGTTGCATTTATTGATTTTCCATTAAGGTCAATCAGTTGTACTTCATACGTTCCAGGAAGGTAATTAACAAATGATAATTTCACCTGGCCATTTGTAACAGGGTTTGGATAAACAATTACTTTTTGAGTTGCCAGGTTATCTGCGGGAATTGTTTTTTCCGCTGCAGCAGTTTCCTCCGGATCATTATTTACTACTACCTCCTGTTCAGTTTTTTCTTCTTTCTTTTTCTTCTTCTCAGATATGAGGTTGCTGTTGGCAAGGTCGGAGGCATTGAACACAGATGAGCCTGTTGATAATTTTACTGCCTGTAAATTATCCAGGCTGAACTTATAATAAGCGGTCGTATTAGTTGAACTTGTCACTATAATGTTATTCCCTTCTTCAACAACTGCACCATTGGTTGTAAAGCCTGCAGGCAATCCTTTGATATTACCAAGATACGTAGCAACAAGTGACTTAATATCTACTTTGAAGATCATACGGTTCCCGGTGATCACAAATAAATTTTTAGCATTATCAGCCACCATATCTCCACCATATCCCCCACGATTTTGAATTGAATGACTTCCGTTTGAAGCAGCATCAACGAGGGCTCCTAAATCTGAAATGACAGCTTTTTTATTAGTGTTGAACCTGATCAGGTGTTCACTGTTGTTTGTAAGCGCATAACCGTTACCGTCTGAACCTATGGTCATCCTGGTAACCTGGTTCTGCACATCGCCAGGCCCGTTTAATGCACCTAAAGGCTCATCTTCAAAATAATAAATCGTTGGATTTGCCGATTTGAGATCTATATAGCGCAGTTGATTTATTCCCATCGGTGTATAATACAGGCGCTGGTGCTTCTTGTCGTATGCACATGCTGCAGAATTTGTTGCAAAAGGCGCGTCGGAATTAACCATTTTCATGCAACGTATCACTTTCCGCTCGGAAACGTTTGGCTCAATAGTAATAAATACCCCGGGATGGTCTTTGATCTCCTGCACACGTACCTTGTCACCGCTGCTTAGGGTCATCATATTCTTAAACGGTAAAAGGTTTCCTGACTGATCTTTCTTAACAGGATTTTTAGTCCTGGCATTTAGCGGCTGTAGTTCTGCGTTACTTTGATAAACTGATTGGATCTCCTCGCCGGTAACCATATCTATGAGTTTCACTTCAGCCCACTTGCTGCCACCTTTTTCAGTGGCTGTGATGGCATAGGCAGTTACGTTCCCGGATTTTTTTTGAGCATGTGCTGCAAGGGAGAAACATGCAGCAACAATCATTGGTAAAATTTTTTGTTTCATGGCTAAAAGTTTTAAGATATTAATATACGATGGACTTCGCTTATAATCCAAATTTTTTACATGAATGGTAATGAAAAGCTGTGCAGAAAAGGGCCGGTTAAGTAGCCACCTGTTTCCTTTTTCTCCCTGATAGCCAGGCCATATTTAATAAAAGTGCGGAAATAACTATGAGTAACCCGAAAAATTCACGAGTTTCCTCGATCCATGGTTTTGTGGCCTTCATGGTTTCAACAATACTTTCAGAATTATGCTGGCGCATCCAATTCATCACACCTGTCCTATCAAAAAATAAATATGCAGCATAGGAAATGTAAATGAGCAAACCGGCAATATATAAAAAACGATTGTATTTATAATGAATTGCCCGATAACATAAAAATGCGGCAAATAAATATATTGGCATCCATACGTATGGGTCAGGATCATTGTATTGTAAGGCCGCTGAAAAAACAAACAGGAGAATAAAGAAAATATTTAAGGCTTTCATCCGTGTGCGTTTAGTGCTCAGTAAATGTAATCATATCACTTTAGTTAAGATTTAAAAAATTATTTAATGAAGTATACTCGAATTATTTTCTTTTTTATCTTTGCCTTGTAATTCACCAAAGAAAAAGGAGGTATTATGTCTACAGATAATAGATATGCAACTCCGGTTAATAGTAATTAACCAGTTGTATAAAAATCTGAAACGCCTAAAAACGTTGGAGCGGCTTATCGGCCGCTTTTTTATTTCCACGAATTTCTATTCATGTTTATATTCAAATACGAGAACCGCGTTTTCTTCCAGGCTTGCTTTTGACCTCAGTTCATACCTTTTCGT
>JBDSDG010000167.1:0-3991 GCA_039920685.1 Ferruginibacter sp. | reverse complement strand
GGCAAAGCATTGCTTGGCGGGGATGATAAGCCACTGACGCCATTGTGGTGGGACAAAAATTAATTGAATTACGGTCATTATACGTGTGGCGGATTCTGTCCAGAAATGGTAGAATCCGTTCCTCATTTTAAAATATAAATTCGAGGCGGTTTGGATCATCATGCCTAAACCATCAACTTCTTCCTTTCTGCGGGCTTTGCCCAATGCACTGTTCGGTCCAAAAACGCAACTATCATCCTTACATTTATTCTCACTCAATTCCAAATATGTAATACCATGAAAATCCGCAAAAATATTTTTATTTGTTATTGCATATTGTGCGTTCCTTATTGTTCAGAGGTTATCGCTCAAACCAAGATTCTTTTAAAAAATGGTGATTTTGAAACAGGTGTAGCGCAGCCGTGGTCAAACGACAACGAGCAAGTTACCCTTACCTCTAAGGATGTACATTATGGAGCTTATGCTCTGGAAATAGAAGAAAGAGGAGAAAGTGTATCGCAAACTATTTCAATTAAGCCCAACTCTGGGTATAGACTTTCCGGGTACTTAAAAACATCCAGCGGTGCTGAAACACTAGAGTTAGGAACAACATTATCAGGCAACAGGAGCAGCGTTGCCAGTGCGATGGTTAGCTGGACGTATAAAGAGCACGACTTTTACTCAGGGCCTAACGACACGTCAGTACAAATTGAAATTTATCATCCCGGAAATAGTATGGCCTGGGCTGATGATATCAAAGTAGAATATACAGGTTCCCGTATAATCCCAAAACAAAGTGGCATTAAACCTTTGCCGAAAAGAGTACCAAAAGAAGACCTTGGAATAAGACAACAATCCGAAGAAAAACTAAAGTGGTTGCAAGATGGCAAATTCGGCCTTTTTATACACTGGGGTTTGTATTCCGGGCATGCACAAGGTGAATGGTATATGAACTGGGGTAAGGTTCCGATTGCAGAATATCGCAAGCTTGCATACCCCGAAAGTGGCGATGAACAATTTACGGCTAATCAATTTCGGCCAGAGGAATGGGCCCAACTCGCAAAGGATGCAGGGATGAAATATATGAACCTTACCGCAATGCATCACGATGGCTTTGCATTATTCGACAGTGAGCATCCAAATGCTTTTACCGCAAAGCTTCCCCTTGGAAGAGATCTTGTAAAGGAATATATTGATGCTTGCAGAAAGGCTGGTTTAAAAGTAGGCATCTATAAAACTTTGATTAATTGGCGTTACCCGGGTTACTATGATGTTGAAGGATCTCCTAACAGTCCTTATTTTAAGGCAGATAACAAATGGGGTTATAAATCAGTTCCAGAAAACAAGGAAAGCGCAAGAATGATGAAAGAAGAACTGTATTATCAAACCAAAGAACTAATGACTAATTACGGTAAAATTGACCAGATATTTTGGGATGGGGGTTGGTTAGCGGAGAAAAATGATAATGCTGATGCTGCCTTTTTCTGGGAACCGGGCCAATACCGAAACCCTCATAATCGCTGGCCTGTTGATTCGACATTTGAAGAAGTTGAGAAAAGCACCGGCAAACCATTAGGTATTATGGGAATAATTCGGAAATATCAGCCTGATATCCTGGTTAATCCACGTTCTGGGTGGGTTGGTGATTATTTATCCGAGGAAGGCGCTTCACCGATCTCCGGCCCGGTAAGAACCAAAGATATTTATGAGAAATGCCTTTCGGTATTAGGTGATGCCTGGGGCTATGAAAAGATAGGCGAGGATCCGAATGAACTTTTATCGCCTGATCAGTTGAAACGAATATTATCCGACTGTATCATCCGCAATATGTCGTTGCTGGCAAATGTTGGCCCTGACCGGCATGGAGTTATTCCGGCCGCAGAAGCGAATTTATTAAGGGAAGTAGGCAAATGGCTAAGTAAAGTTGGTGAGGCAGTATATGAAACAAGAGGCGGCCCATGGGACCCGGCTGACGGACAATTCGGCTATTGTTACAAGAATAAAACAATATACGTATATGTCTATAAAGCTTTCAAGGGTAATACAATTACCCTGCCTTCAGTAGATGCTAGGAATGCAGTAAGGGCTTATAATGTATATGATAAAAAACCACTTCGGTTTACACAAAATAAGAAGCACGAAATTACCGTGTCTGGTATCAACCGGTCCCAGCATCCGGAAGTTACTGTTATTGCTGTTCAGTTGGATAAAAAAGTGCTTTGATCTTCTGATGATATTGGTAACTAGAGACTCTCAAAAATGGTTGAACGACAAATTGAAAGTATCGGAATTGGAATGATTTTCAACATAACCCAATTTAATATTTTAATAAAAATATTTTACAAAATGCTAACGGAATTAAAAATATCTGCTATTATTATTCTTTTGTTGAATGGCTTCATTATAGATAAGCTCCATGCGCAAACTGCATTTGAATATCACGATGCTAAAGAATTTTTAATAATTGGCCGGGGATTCCAAAATTCAGGATACTCCAGGTTGCCTGTTGGTGATAAAGAAAAACTAAGGCCAGAGGTATGGAATTTAAGTCTTCATTCATCAGGCATTGCAATAAGGTTTACTACTAACGCATCCACGATAGATTTAAAATGGAAAACAGGCGCAAATTCTCACTTTCCGCATGCAGCTGAAACACTAATTAAAGGCGTTGATTTATATGGAATACAGAATGGTAAATGGTTTTTTGCCGGAGTGGGAAAACCATACGACCCGGTATATAACCAGTACACATTAGTGAAAGGCATGGATACCACAACGAAAGAATTTATGCTTTATCTTCCCATGTATGAAACTGTTGATTCGGTTTTTATTGGCGTTGAGCCTGGAGCAGAAATCAGAAAACCATCGGAAAGCGGGTTTCGAAAGTTAAAGCCAATTGTTTTTTATGGAACCAGCATTACCCAGGGTGCGTCAGCCATGCGGCCTGGAATGGCTTACACTTCTCTTATTGAAAGACATTTGAACATAGAAACTATTAACCTCGGATTTAGTGGAAATGGAAAACTTGAAAAGGAACTGGGGGAGATAATGGCAAAAATTGATGCATCCTGCTATGTGATAGATTGCGGCGGTAATCTTACTCCTGCGCTTGCCCTTGAAAGAACCGTTTCCTTCATCAAATATCTCCGGCAAAAAGCGGCGGCTGTTCCTATTCTACTGGTTGAAAATATTTTTTTTACTCATGGCAGATTTAACAACAGCATATGGCCAACAATAGACAGCGTCAATGCGGCATTCAAAGATGCTTTTGCCACCCTGAAAAAACAAGGTATGGAAGGTCTTTATTACTTACCTGCTGAAAAATTAATAGGCACTGACGGCGAAGGAACAGTTGATGGCGCACATTTGACTGATGTGGGTTTTATGCGTATAGCCGATGAAATGGAAATACAGTTGAGAAAGATTCTAAAGTTGTAATGATTGGCATTCACCCTTCCGCTGTCAGAAGAATATATGATTGGATGAATCACCAGATTGCAAACGAGCCGCATTATTTTAGTATCGGTAAAACGATATTGCTTCCGTTCAGTTCGTCATTATAAATACGGATAGCAGCCTTTTCAAATTGTTCGTCTTTTGCATGATAAATGTCAATGAATTTTTGAGGATTACGATCTACAAAAGGGAACCAACTACTCTGTACATGTACCATTATGTGATGACCTTTTTTAAAAGTATGTGCTACATCATTCATTGTATAATTTATTCCGGTAATGATGTTAGGAAACGAACGCTTCTGGTTTTCAAAACTGTTTCGGTAACGGCCACGGAATGATTTCTGAAACCACGAAGGATATTGGTTGGTCGAAATAAATACAATAGTACTTTATAAAGGTTGCCTTTGAACAATCTTTGCCAATTTACTTTTGTTGCTCAATTATTACAGCCTTATGAATCAAGAGCCCTGTCATTTGCTGATAGCTGATAGCAATCTCTATACGTGATTCATGCTTAACTTGATACTATTAAATTTTATCTCAAAAATAAGCGT
>JBDSDG010000166.1:0-5204 GCA_039920685.1 Ferruginibacter sp. | reverse complement strand
TGAAATGAGTAAAAACGCAAAAAAAGAAAATGACGATGCGAGCATTGGACATTATGCAGATCGCGAAATGGCATACGTGTACCTTCATACCGGAATGTTAGATAAAGCATTGGAACATGCCCTGGCTGAATACAACCGCCGTCCTAAAAATATCGACGTAAATGAAACAATGGCATGGGTACATTACAGTAGAAAAGAGTATGCTAAAGCAGAAGGATTTTTAAATGCTGCATTTACAACAAAAAGCAATAATCCATCACTTAAATGCATTGCCGGACTGATCTACCTGAAAAATGGCAAGACTGATTTGGGAAGAGAAATGATAGAGGCGGGTTTAAAAAATGAACCCGTAATTCCAATGGATATCAGGAACGAATCCTTACTAGTGCTAAAGGGTAAATATTGAAAAAGTTAGCGAAACCGTTTACGATCTCAATTTGTTTGCTGGTATTATTTTTTCCGGTTTTCGGGCATACAATAAATTATGCATTGGAGAATGCTCCTGTTAAAGAAGTGTCATGGTATTATTTTAAGCTTGGATTTAGCCATATTATACCTGAAGGCCTGGATCACGTCCTCTTTATTGTTGGTATTTGTTTGATCAATACAAAATTGAAATCAATTGTTTACCAGGCATCTGCATTTACGGTGGCTCATACCATCTCACTGGCGTTAAGTATGAAAGGTATCATTGTTGCACCAGGACCGGTAATTGAGCCGATCATTGCGTTATCCATTGTTTTTGTTGCAGTTGAAAACCTGCTGCTAAGTGAATTAAAACCATGGAGAATTCTTCTTGTATTTTTATTTGGCCTGATACATGGGATGGGATTCGCAAGTGCACTAAATGAAATCGGCTTGCCCCGAGACAAATTTTTTACTTCGATCCTGGTATTTAATGCAGGTATCGAAGTTTGCCAGGTATTATTGATATCCCTTGTGTTCGGATTGCTTATTAATCCATTGAAGAATAAAACTTGGTACAGGTATAGAATAGTATTTCCTATTTCTATTGCTATCGCTTTGATAAGTAGTTATTGGACGATCGAAAGACTTATTTAAATGTCCTTTAAATAATTTTTTATTTTAATTGTAACCCACCTATCGCTTTCCTAACCGCCGGCACCACCTTTGTCCCAAACAATTCAATTGATCTCATGATCATCGGATGAGGTATATTACCAACACTTGCCTGGGCTAGAAAGCGTGTATTTCCAAATAATTCATGTTCGTATAAGATCTTATCGATCACTTGTTGCACACTTCCAACCATTAAAGCCGCCTTTGGCGATCGTGAATATTCATATTGTTGCCGTGTAAGTGGCGGCCAACCGCGTTCCTTTCCAATACGGGTCATCATTGTAGCATAATACGGATAAAACTCATCAGCTGCTTTTTGCGAATCGTCCCCAACATAAAAATGATTGTTCACGCCAAATTGCAATTGGCTTATGTCTTTACCGGATCTCTTTGCCGTTTCTTTGTAAAGATTTATAAAGTGAATAAATTGTTCTGGCATACCACCTATGATAGCCAACATCAATGGCAAACCTAGAGTGGCTGCTCTTACAGCTGAAGCAGGAGTACCACCTGCAGCGATCCATATCGGAATGGAAGTTTGATAAGGCTTTGGATAAACATGCAGGTTTTCCAGCGCCGGACGGTGCTTACCCTTCCATGAAATTGGTTGGCTTTTATTGATCTGTAATAGAAGGTCTAATTTTTCAATAAATAAATCATCATAATCCTTGAGGTCAAAACCAAATAAAGGAAATGATTCAATGAAAGAACCTCTGCCTGCCATTATCTCAGCACGTCCGCCGGATAAAAGGTCTACTGTAGCAAATTGTTGGAACACTCGAACGGGATCATCCGAGCTTAATACTGTTACTGCACTTGTGAGTTTGATATTTTTTGTAATAGCTGCAGCGGCACCCAAAATAATTGGAGGCGCAGATACTGCATAATCGGGCCGATGGTGTTCGCCAACTCCAAATACATCAAGCCCTAACTCATCCGCCAGTCTAATTTCTTCCAATAAATCCCGGATCCGCTGATAACCGTTTAAATCCCTTCCATCAAGGGCATCCGGCTTCATATCCGCAAAAGTTATTAAACCAAACTCCATAGGTAATTATAGTTTTATAATGTGATGAGAACAACATAGACCAATTGGCATGGCATTTACACTCCTGATATAGCTGGCCATAAATGTTTAATTTACTACAATGAAATTAATTTAAAATTTATGGATCCGGTGGAAAGCTTCGATTTCTTAAATAACTTTTATAGTCTAATCCTTACCGCTAGTTTAATAAAATAAAATAAATTATTTATAGCTATTGACGGGCAATATATATTTAACTAATGACAAATTATTTTATGAGAAGAACAGGATTTTTTTTAATCTGAATACAAGACCTGTTTACACCGTTATAAGGATCTGGTCAAATTAATCCTACTCCACAATGGAGTAAAGGCGAAGTTTGGTACCATTTATTTCAGGTTTAGTAACTATTAAACCGATGGAATTATTGTGCTTGACAACAACTGATAAGTATTAGGATAAGAAAGAGTATTAACCTAAATAATTATATACCATATCAATTTTTACATTACATCGTTTCCCAGGTGTATCAATTAAATTGAACCTGATGAAACAGGGGATTTTCCGCTATGTCCTTTTCCTCCGTCATTAAAAGAAGGAAAGTTTTCTGGTCTCTATGCGTTATATTGGCAGCTATCGACTCGTTGAACATTATTGGCCCACATCCTCCGTCGGTAACTGCGGTCACCGGCCGGCCAACATGATGTAGATATTTGTAATATGGGCATGGTGAATCGATTGGTAATAAATTAGGACAATAAAATTCATTCATGATTATTTTAAACTTTATTTTGTAAAAAACAGAATAAAATTTAGAAACCTTCGTTTATAGAATGGTTTTTCATAGGATATTGGATTAATACGGGCCTAGGTTTCTACCTTAGCCCCTTTTTTTATTCCTAAATCCTTTTTAAGAAAGGTTACTATTTCAGGAAGAAGCTTTGACTATTTCTTTCTAAATAGAAACAGGAATAAAAATAAATTCATGTGGCGATTAATGCCCATCGTGGGTAAAGATTTTCATTCGTAAAATTACGATACGACCTTACAAATTTTTGTTTAATACTTTTTATAAATATTATTTACGGCGCACGAATTTATAGACATGCAATTTGGCTCTCGACCTATATTAATCTCTCCATTATGCAAAATATAAAGACATCTTTTATAAAGTCCACCTTCAATCGATTCTCAAATTATGTTGCAAAAGCTACGGGAACACCAACTGCGTTTCTGCTTGCCCTGATCATTGTTTTTGCCTGGGCAACCAGTGGCCGATTCTTTCACTATTCTGAAGGCTGGCAAATGGTGATCAATACTGGCACGACGATCATAACATTCCTGATGATTTTCATTATTCAGCAGTCTCAAAATAAGGACACCACAGCGATCCATTTAAAATTAAATGAACTTATTGCGGCAAATAAAGATGCCAGCAACAGGCTTTTGTCAAGTGAGGATCTAACTGCAGAAGAATTGGAAGTTATAAGACAATTCTATAAATCAATTTCGGAAAAATGTTCTAACAAGGAATCGGTTTATACAAAGAGGTCTCTGGATGAGGCTGCACCAAAGATCGCTAAAAGAGAGTTTCCCCAGGAGATCATTAGTTAACAAAGGGAGAACACACATTTTCTGAGCCTGAGATAATTTATGAAATGAACGCACCTGGTAAATTACTAAGTGTTTTTCCTAATGTGAAAAACTGGTATTGTTTTTATTATTAATTAAGAGCTTATTAAACACCTTCAAAACCTCGAGTATGTACACCTCTATCAAATCAATCCTCTTCACATCAATGTGTTTTGCATTTTTATCCTGCCAAAAAGAAATAAGTGAGAAAACCGGACTAATACCGGACATTAACAGCGACAGGGGAAGCAGTTCAGGCACTTCAAGATTTACGTTAGCAGGTTCTCCGGGTAACTGTATCGACCAACAGGTATCCGGTTCATATTCAATTGGAACTTCTTTAACAGCTGCAAATACGGTAGACATTAACGTTAGTATTTCCAGTCCCGGAACATATACAATTTCCACCGCAACTATAAACGGCATCTCTTTTTCAGCAACGGGCACATTTACTTCTATCGGAACTCAGCGAATAACATTAACCGGTAGTGGAACGCCAATTACCCCAGGTACCTTTAACTATAAGCCGGGAACAGTCTGGTGTTCTTTCCCGATAACTGTAGCAACAGTAGCTCCAAACCCAGAGGCAACGGGCACTTTGGACTGCTCCCAGGCATGGTCTGATGGTAGTTTTGTACATGGAATAGCAATGAACACCTCCAACCGCATCAATGTACCGATAACGGTTACCACTGCAGGAACATATTCAATTCAATGTCCAGCAATTAATGGAACAATATTTTCGGGATCCGGCACTTTGCAAACCGGTGAGCAAATTGTGGTTTTGACAGGCAGTGGAATGCCAGCTAGTCAAGGTACATTCCCATTAGAAGTGCGTTTTGGAGAAAGTGCTTGCAGCTTAACTGTTACTTTTCAATAGCGATAGTATTTACTTAATCATTTACCGCTATAAGATCCTTTTTCATAAGCCAACCTTTTGTGCTTTCACCTTCGTCGTTCGTTAACACAACATAAATAAATTCGTTCTTTTCAATGAGCGCGGTTATTATTCCACTTTTCCCGGTTATGTATGCAATTTGTTTTGTTTTTACATCCGGCAGAGTATGAAAGAATGCAGGATTTATTACTTTGTATTTATTACCAACGTGAAGGCTAACAGCAGAAGATTCAGTTTTTTCGTCATACAGTGATTTATTGTCGGGCTCGTCATTCTCTTTATTCACCTGGGATAAATTGGCTGTTTTCTTCGCTTTGCTCCGTAATTTTTTAAGTGGTTTTTTAGCATCAATGGTGTCTGCAATACTATCAGATCTAACTGGTTGGGTTACCTGGTACTTTTGAATATTTGAAGAAGGATTTATATACAAGTTATACATAGTATATCCTGCCAGGCCGATCGCTATAGTAAAAACCAACATAAATACCCCTTTTGAAACACCGGAAGACTTACTATCATTATGATCTTCTGCATACCTATATTGATACAATTCCTTATCCTTAACCT
>JBDSDG010000165.1:0-8342 GCA_039920685.1 Ferruginibacter sp. | reverse complement strand
CAATGCAATTCCAGCTTCAGCAGCTTCTAATATTGCGTCTGCGGCAAATGCAGGAGGAACAAAAATGATACTCACATCAGCTCCTGTATTTTTCACTGCATCAGCTACTGTATTGAATACCGGCTTTTCAAGGTGAAGCGTACCACCTTTCCCTGGTGTTACACCACCTACTACCTTAGTGCCATATTCTAACATTTGTGTTGCGTGGAATGTACCTTCAGTACCGGTAAAACCCTGTACTATAATTTTAGAATTCTTGTTTACTAAAACAGACATGTGTTCGATTAATTAGGAAAGAAATTTATTTACGGCGCAAAGATAGGGGAGATGGTGTAAACAGAGATTCTGGTGATCATTGATTTGCCTCCGCAATAATATTTCCATCAGAGTCAACTTCCCCTTTAGCTTCCAGCATACGCATATTTTTAGCATCCTGTAAAAACTGTGACGCAAATATGAACTCGTTCAGGTGTTTATTGTCGGAGAATATAATGTCTTTGCTATTTCCGGTCCATTCCTTTTTGCCATTTACCATATATAGGATATTGTCGCCGATCTCCATGACACTATTCATATCGTGAGTGTTTATGATGGTGGTCATGTTGAATTCCTTTGTGATCTCATAGATAAGCTTATCTATTAACATCGAGGTTTGGGGATCAAGCCCAGAATTCGGTTCATCACAGAATAAATATTTAGGGTTTAGGACAATAGCCCTTGCGATGGCAACCCTTTTTTTCATACCGCCACTGATCTCTGACGGTAATTTTTTATTACTGCCTACAAGGTTAACGCGTTCCAACACTTCATTTACCCTTTTCATTTTTTTAGAGTGTGAATCTTTGGTGAACATGTCGAGCGGAAATTTAATATTCTTTTCTACATTCATACTATCAAACAATGCTGAACCCTGGAAAAGCATGCCGATCTGTTGTCGTAAGAGTTTGCGATCTTCCTCACTCATTTCTGTAAAGCTTTTTCCATCGTATGAGATCTCACCTTCATCAGGCTCGATCAGGCCAACAAGGCATTTCTGCAAAACGGTTTTTCCACTTCCACTTGTTCCAATGATCAGGTTTGCTTTACCGGTTTCCATTACATGGCTTACGCCATCCAACACAACCTTATCCCCGAAGGATTTCATGATATCTTTAAATTCGATCATAGTAATATAAGTATGTCCTCTGGTAATTTTTATAATAACAAAGCTGCAAGTGCATAATCGGCAAATAGTATCATTATACAACTTACAACTACGGATGTCGTACTGCTTCTGCCAATTTCCAGGGAACCGCCCTTCACATAATACCCGTAATATGCAGGTACAGTGCTGATGATGAAAGCAAAGGTATAAGCCTTGATCAAAGCGAAAGTTACATTATAGGGCATGAAATTTTCCATCAATCCACGGTCGTAGGTATCTGCTGAAAGTATACCAGTGGCTGCACCTGCGAACCGTCCGCCGAAAATCCCTAACACCATGGCAAGCACCACAAGCATTGGTATGGTAAGTAATGCTGCAGCGATTTTTGGCATTACAAGGTACGTCTTGGTGTTAATGCCCATGATCTCTAAGGCATCGATTTGCTCACTCACACGCATATTGCCAAGCTCACTTGCTATCTTACTGCCCACCACACCTGCAAGAACTATACATACAAGTGTAGGTGCAAATTCAAGTATTACAGTATCCCGCACGATCTGCGCAATAGCACTTTTAGGAATAAGGGGGCTAACAAGCTGGTAAGATGTCTGAACAGCACTTACTGCTCCCATGAAGACTGAAATGATGGTTACAATTCCTAATGAGCCAATCCCGATCTCTGCACATTGATGCATGAATTCCTTCCAATACAGTTTTGCATTTTCAGGTTTGCTGAACATTCCTTTCAGCATCAAAATATATTTTCCGAAATGTGTGAAAAATTTCATGCAGCCGTTTGATTTTTTCGCTTGTAATATAGTAATTACTGCGCTATGATACTTTCATAATTTATGCCACAGTTTTTGCGGGTCGCTTCCACCATTTGCTTTTTTTCATTTCTTCCTGAGCATTTGATTTTCCTTTGGACTGCGCATCAACCACTGCTATAACCACCATATTGAATATAGACCGTATAGAACTTCCCAATTGCAATACGTGAACAGGCTTTTTAAGACCAAGCAAAATAGGGCCAATACTATCGGCGCCACCTACTTCCTGTAGCAGGTTATAAGCTATATTACCTGCAGCAAGATTAGGAAAGATAAGGGTATTAACTTCCCCATTCACCAACTCTGTAAAAGGATAATTTTCTTTAAGCAGTTCTTTATTAAAAGCCAGAATGCCCTGCAGTTCCCCATCACAAATAAGGCTGCTGTCCTTTTGCTTTACGATCTCTCTTGCCCTGCTTACCAACCTGGCTTCTTCAGAATTGCTGCTGCCAAAATTGGAGTAAGATAACATGGCGATCTTTGGAACGATATTAAATTGTTTCACTTCTTTGGCAACAAGTAGTGTTATCTCCGCCAACTCTTCAGCCGTAGGATTAAAATTTACAGTAGTATCCGCTAAAAATAATGGGCCGCGTTTCGTGAACAACAGATACATTCCTGCAATTTTCTTTACACCATCTTCTGTTCCAATTATATTAATTGCCGGGCGGATCGTGTCAGGATAATTTCTGCTGAGTCCACTGATCATGCAATCAGCTTCGCCTGTTTCTACCATCATGCAACCAAAATGATTTCTATCCTTCATGGCCTTTAAGGCTTCATACTTATTTACTCCCCGACGCTGCCTTTTTGCAAAGAACAGTTCTCCAAATCGCTTCCTCAATTCTTCTGTATCGTCATCTTTTGGATTAATAATAGGCATTCCTTCCAGGTCTATAGAATTTGCCAATGCAATCTTCTGGATCTTTTTTTCATCGCCTAATAAAATAGGAAAACCAACCTTATCCTCCAGGACTAATTGTGCAGTTTTAAGGATCTTAATATTTTCTGCATCCGCAAAAACAACCCTCTTAGGATCGCTTCTTGCCTTATTTCCGATCACGCGGCTAAGCTGGTTATCCAGTCCGAGCCGCTTATTCATTTCAATCACATATGCATCCCAGTCTTCGATGTTTACCCTTGCCACACCACTTTCCATTGCTGCCCTTGCAACTGCCGGGGCAACAGTACATAAAAGGCGAGGGTCAATGGGCTTTGGAATGATATAATCAGGGCCGAATGCCATGTTCTTTTGATTGTATGCAAGTGTAACAATGTCCGGCACCGGAGAACGTGTTAATTCTGCCAAAGCTTTAACTGCGGCCAATTTCATTGGTTCGTTGATCTGCCGTGCCCTTACATCCAATGCGCCCCTGAATATATATGGAAAACCAAGGACGTTATTTACCTGGTTGGGATAATCGCTTCTTCCTGTTGCCATGATAAGGTCCTTACGGGTAGCGATAGCCGCAGGATAAGTGATCTCCGGATCGGGGTTTGCCATTGCAAATACGATCGGGTTCTTTGCCATAGACTTAACCATGTCTGGTGTCACCACATTTCCAACACTAAGGCCTACAAATACATCAGCCCCCTTCATTGCCTTTGCGAGGTCGTATGCCTTGTATTTCACATCCACACAAAAAGGATGTTTTGATTCTTCTACATCCGGCCTTCCTTTATAAAGAATGCCGTCTTTATCAAACACCATAAAGTTTGCCGGCTTAGCACCAAGTGATGCATATAATTGCATACATGCTGTTGCTGCTGCACCTGCACCATTTATGACGAAGCTTACCTTATCAATTTTCTTTTTTTGTATCTCTAATGCATTCAGCAATGCCGCTGAAGAGATGATTGCGGTACCGTGTTGGTCATCATGCATCACAGGAATATTGCATTGTGCTTTAAGCTGCTGTTCTATATAAAAACATTCTGGAGCTTTGATATCTTCCAGGTTTATGCCACCAAATGTTGGCTCTAAGGCTTTTACGATCTGCACAAATTTTTCGGGATCTGTTTCGTTTACCTCAATATCAAAAACGTCAATGTCGGCAAATATTTTAAAAAGAACACCTTTGCCTTCCATTACTGGTTTACTTGCGGCCGGGCCAATATTCCCTAATCCTAGCACAGCTGTTCCATTAGTGATCACGGCAACAAGATTGCCCTTTGCCGTATACTTATATATATCATCCGGGTTTAGTGCTATTTCCTTGCAAGGTTCTGCCACGCCTGGTGAATAGGCAAGGGATAGATCTCTTTGAGTTTTTGCTTCTTTGGTGGGAACGACCTCAATTTTCCCGGGCCTTCCTTTGGAGTGGTATTCTAATGCTTGTTGTTTGCCAAGTTCTTTTGCCATATATGTTTGCAACCGTCCGCTATAAACTTAGTCGAAAACCGCTTTGATCACATGATCAAGCCTGGTTGAACCTGCAATTTACGGAATCAAAAGAGGAGTTGTTGATTCCGGTGCTAACCAGTTCGGGCTTTGAATGACCATGTTATCACAAATTCTGCTATTATTTCTCCCGAAAGGTCTTTACCAGTGCTTCTTGCAGCAATTGTTGTGCTTTTGCCAGAGGCGGCTGCCTCATTTACAGCATGCTCAAATGCGGGTCCATCCTCGCAGATAAAAGTTGTGATACCGGTGGCCTTTTTTTGAAACGTCCCTTCCACTTTCACAACAAGCAGGCTGATTGCAGGCTGTATTTGCCAGGTTTTCATCATTGCAAGAATTCCGGTGCTCATTTCTGCGGCCATAGCCAGGCAGGCAAAATAAGTGCTCTTGAAGGGGTTTCTTGTCAACCACTTATACGGAACCGTTACCATGCATTGACTATGGTCCGCATACTTTAGCCTGACTCCGCTAAAATATGCAGCAGGTAAAGTTTTAAGAAGAAAGAATGTGAATTTTAAAGGATTTTGAATGAGCGAAAGAAATTTGTTAGAAGGATTTTGCATGCGATTTATTTAATCATTCTTTCCTGATCGCGTTATCCTTTCTTTTGATATTTTACCGGATCTAATGCGGCAGGACTCCAGTTTTGAAGGAATTCCCTGACCTTACTTTTATCGTAGCTTTTTTTCCCATCCTCCAGGTATTCGCTGCTCTGTGTATGTAGCCGTTCACCTTTATCGTTAAGGATCAGAAAAACAGGGAAGCCAAATCTTTGAGGATAGCCATATTTTGCCAATAAAATTTCATTCCTGTTCTCTTTGCTATAATTTAAGTGATACCATATAAATCCTGCATTGATCACCGAATCGATTTGAGGATCTGCTTTTGCAAACCTTGCAAATTCAATACACCAGCTGCACCAGTTACCACCGGCCTGGATCAAAACGAATTTGTGCTCAGCCTTTGCTTTTTGAATGGCGGATGAAATATCATTCTCAGCGTCAGCAGCAGGGTTGTATAATTTTGTTTCCTGAGCACTTATATCAAAGATCAGCAACCCGGAAATGAGGAATACAATTATTTTTTTCATGCCTGTTTTTAAGGTGTGTTTATTTGCCGAAGGTACAAGCAAGCCGCGAGAAAGAATCAATATTAACACATAAAGCAACGGCATGCAATCACAACCAATACGAACTATGCGTTCAATAAATTCCTTCGTAATCTACAAAGTATTGCAAAAGCGGTTTGCACTTGTGTATATTGAACGCCGCTGAACATCGATGATCTTTAAGTTATTAATTTTGCTGATGAGTTAGGGCTTCAGGTACGGATAAATTTATCATAGCGCCTATCAGACTTCAGCCATTCCAATAAGTTGTGGTAAATACTCATCAATTAAAAAAATTAATAGAGAAACGGAACAAAAAACAGAACAACTATTAGTTTCTTTGTCCTCTATATTTGTACCCGCCGCATACTGATTCTCCTATTCGTGCTAATATTTTAAACGTAAACATAGTATTTCATGGAATCTTAGCAGGAGATAATAATGTATATTTATACCAAAGTAATATGCTGTGTTAGCCTAAAACAGGTGATCTTTTAAAAAATATTATGCGTGACCTTAGTACAAAATTTTTTATATTCCTTCTATTTAACGGTGTTTGTTGTTTAGCATATAGCCAGATTGGTATAGGAATCAATCCAACTGATCCAAGTTCAATTTTTCAAGTGCAGGATACAGCCAGAGGGTTACTCATTCCAAGGATGACAGCTGCTCAAAGAACTAACATTCAAAATCCTGCCGAAGGATTAATGGTTTATCAAACAAATGTCCCTGCGGGTTTTTGGTATTACAGGAGCGGTCAATGGGTAAATACCTTTCCTTCAAACGGCGCAGGAAAAAACACGCTGATATTAGCTGATAGCATTACCAATGCAGAAGCACAGGTGAAAATTGCAAACGAGGTTGGCCCAAATACACAGGAGATCAGGATCGTCCGCTGCAGCAATCTCACTACCGTTGATCTGTCGGTCTTGACAAACAGTGTTGTGCAAATATATGTAGACGGTAATTCTGTATTGCAAACTTTAAACCTGGGTAATCTCAAAGAAATTGACGAAGACATTTATGTAAATAACTGCCCTCAGCTAACAACACTGAATGTTTCAACACTTAGTTAGATCGGTCAGGCATTTACTGGAGGCAAGAGTATAGCCATAACCAACACAGGAATGCAAAATATAAATTTTCCTGTATTAAAACAGTTGGCTGGGCAGATCGATATAGAAAATAACGCGGGACTTACCAACCTCGCTTTACCCCAGGTTCTTTATGCTCAATCGATCCTGCTTCTTGGTAATGCACTGCTTGCCAGCGTTTCTTTTCATGATCTAAAGAAAGTTAATGCTTTTTTTATCACCGCTCCGGTGTTGACCTATGCCGACATTCAATCTTTAACAACCGGAATCGGTTTTACATTTGTAGTAAACCAGTTGCCATCTATTTCATTTCCTGCTTTGCAAACAATCCAGGATCTGACGTTAACGGGTTCCCAGCTTTCAACTGTAAGCTTGCCATCTCTTGAAACCGGGCGGATCCAACTAACAGGGGGATCACTCAACGCTGTTAATTTTAATTTACTTCAAAGTTCGACAAATATTAAGATCACTGCAACCTCAGGTTCGCTTAGCTCCATTAACTTTCCCGCTTTGCAATCAGTCTTGTCAGCTACTACAGATGCGATCACCATTTCAGGTATTGGAACGCTCTCCTTTCCTGTATTGAAAAAAGTTGATGATCTTGCTGTTTCCCAGTTAAGCTCCATTTCACTTCCACTGTTAGACACGGTAAAAAACAAGCTAAGCATTAGTAATGCTCCATTGATGTTTTCGCTTACATTTCCCGCATTAAAAAAGACAGGCATTCTTTCAATTTCTGGCTGTGGAATAACTTCTGTTTCTTTTCCTTCGCTAATTACTATTTATGACATCCAGGTTAGTAGTTATGTATATATCGGCCTTAATCCAAATCTTACATCCATCAGCTGGCCCAATTTCGTAGCAGGTACTACTAAATATTCGACGCTGAGCAACAATAAACTTCCAACTTCAGAAGTCAATGCAATACTTGCTAAATACAGGGCCACACCGCCAGGCATTGGTAGCGATCTGTTTCTTATGCAAACACCTGCTGCTCCTCCAACAGGCCAGGGAATTACAGATAAAAATTATTTGATCAGCCAGGGAACAAATGTTGTTACAGATTAAGTGTATGCAACAAATCACTTCAGTTAGAAAAATAGCACGTCGAACCAGTTATCATTGATCTTTCATTTTTCTTTTTCGATGATCTGGAAGCTACGTGAAACCGAGATACCTTTTTCATCTGTTAATGTAAGTAGGTGTTTGCCCGTAGAAGGACTAATACCAATTTGATGAATACCTTGAGTTGACTGAATGAATGTATCATCTAGTGACCAGAATATCTTTACATTTTTTTGTTTGTGTGTCGCGGAAAAAATGGATCTGCCGCGCTCTCCATTGATCTCCAGGGGTACATATATTTTTGCGTCAACCTGTGGATATATTATTTCCATTTGCCTGCCGGAAGCAGAACCATTACAATTCCCCATGAATGGGGGCAACGATATATAATCATGATTATGTTGTTTGTAATAATATTCCATAGTCGGAGGAAGGATGAACCAGCTTTTGTGAATCATATTTACCGGGTTTTCGCAATCTTCAGTTACCTGGAAATCGCCTTTGGGGTCAAGATGGATGATCTTGTGATATGGGCATAAAGGGGATCTGCCGGCATTAGGCGGCATGAATAGCGTATCTATATCAGGACAATCGATGTTTGCCCGAAAGCCTGTCTGGCGACAAACAGGTACATAGGTATAATTATATTCGGGCCTCCTGAACCATTTAACGTTTGGGAGTAGACGAAAGATATCAAACA
>JBDSDG010000164.1:0-36853 GCA_039920685.1 Ferruginibacter sp. | reverse complement strand
GTTGCAAGATATAATTGCATTTTTATTTTCCCAACACCATTGATGAACTGGCTATAAATATTGTTCCATGCATTTATAATAACATAAGAGGCCATGGCCGCTGAAATGCTCATCGGTATCACAATATCTTTCCCAACCCAAATCCGGTATATGAAACCGGAAATTATGAGCATTACAATTGTAACGATGCTCATTGCGATCCAAATTTTGCGCAATCTTTGCACGGTATTATTTATCCATACTACATCTTTGTTTACCCAGGCTTCCGTGAAGGCACTCCAGAAAGGCATCATCACAATGCCCATTACCATTGGGATCATTCCAAAATATTTATACGCAATATTATAAGACGTTACCTGGGCCGGGCCAAAGAGTTGTGCGATGATGAGGTTACTTGTCTCATAAAAAATGATTGCAGCAATTTGAATCATGAAGAATTTTACGCCAAGGCTCATCAGGTTTCGTGCATAACTGAATTTTACAAACCTTAAGGCTGGTGCATATTTCTTATAATCATGCGTATAGAACCATGCACTTGATGCACCAAGTACAAGAACAGGAGTAATTCCCAGACTAAGACCTAAATAGATCAGGTTTCCCGAAGTTGTCTTAGTAAGTATAAAGATAACAGCGAGTGAAAAAAGACTGCCCAGGAAATTAAAGAAGGATGCTTTTGCGGGTTGTTGATTTGCAGTGATGATAGTTGTCACTAATTGCAAAACAAACTGGATGCAAAAAAAAGTGAAGACAATAAGGGCGAGCGTACTGAGCTCCCGCGCCATAGATGAAGGACTGTTGAGGATCTTTGTCCAATCCAGGAATGGGTTTATGCAAAAAAACAGGAGAAGGACAGCAGCAATGATAAGGGTCAGGATCGCATAAGTGGTACTTAAATAAATTCGCGCCAATTCATGATCCCCTTTTGCGATTGCCTCTGCAAATTTATTTCGAAGACCGTTGCCAAAGCCGATATCAAAAAAGCCGAACCAGCCAATGATGGAACTTAAGGTTAACCAGATACCATATTGGGTGGGATTTACATAATGAATGGTAAGCGGAACAAGAACCAGGCTGATCGCGATTCCACAGCCACGAATAAGAAAAGATGCTAAAATATTCTTCTTTGCCTTTACGCTTCTTTGGTGTCCCCTGTTTATTATGCTGTTTAAAAATGTAACTCCAGCTAAAACCTTATCTTTCATTATCCATTGTTAAGTTCCGCTACACGCAAGTGTATCATGCTGGATGTAATAATTTAAAATGTACAATTATCAATTCTTATTTACTCGGCGCTCGAAAGTTTCCATGTCTTTCTGTACCATTTCCTTTACTAATCCCTTAAGATCATATTTTGGCTCCCATCCAAGTTTTTGTTTTGCCTTTGTGGCATCCCCAATAAGCTGGTCAACTTCTGTTGGGCGGAAATATGCTTCATCAACAGAAACAATTTCTTTTCCAATAGGTAATTGATATGAGGAATTCTTGCAGCCTTCCACGATTGCTTTTTCAAGAACACCTTCACCCGAAAACGTTAACGTGATCCCTACTTCTGAAAAAGCCATCTTTACAAATTCACGTACTGTTGTAGTTACACCCGTAGCAATAACGAAATCTTCCGGTTGATCCTGTTGCAGTATCCGCCACATAGCTTCCACATAATCTTTTGCATGGCCCCAATCCCTTTCAGCATTCAGGTTACCAAGGTATAATTTTTCCTGTTTTCCATTTGCAATTGCGGCAACGGCCCTTGTTATCTTCCGGGTTACAAAGGTTTCGCCTCGTAGTGGACTTTCATGATTGAACAATATTCCATTACATGCATACATATTATATGCTTCCCTGTAGTTCACCACTATCCAGAAAGCATACAATTTGGCAACCGCATACGGGCTTCGTGGATAGAAAGGCGTTTTTTCATTTTGAGGAACTTCCTGAACAAGGCCATAAAGTTCTGAGGTAGACGCCTGGTAAATCCTTGTCTTTTTTCCCATACCAAGGATACGAACAGCTTCCATAAGCCGGAGGGTTCCTATACCATCCGCATTGGCTGTATATTCAGGGGTATCAAAGCTTACTTTTACATGGCTCATGGCAGCCAGGTTATAAATTTCATCCGGTTGTGTTTCTTGAACTATACGTATAAGGTTAGTACTGTCGGTCATATCACCATAATGCAAAGTGAACCGAACATTATTCTCATGCGGATCCTCATATAAATGATCGATCCTGTCAGTATTGATAAGTGATGATCTCCTTTTTATACCATGCACCACATAGCCTTTCTCCAGCAATAGTTCTGCTAGATAGGCTCCATCCTGCCCGGTTATCCCGGTGATCAAAGCAGTCTTCATAATTAATTATGTGTGTAAATTTGGGAATGAAACTTCAAGATACAACTTGTAGTATATCTTGTTTACTTATAAAATCCTGGTAAGCGATTTTCATTCCATCTAAAAGGGGAGTCTTGTGATGCCAGCCCAGGTTGTGAATTTTGCTCACATCCAATAATTTTCTTAGCGTTCCATCGGGTTTTGAGGTATTGAATTTAAGATCACCTGTATATCCGGTAACTTCTTTTACTATTTCTGCCAATTCGCGGATGGTAATATCTTCTCCACATCCAACATTGACGATACTTTTATCATTGTAGGTCTTCATCAGGAATATGCAGGCTTCAGCTAGGTCATCAGCAAATAAAAACTCCCGTCTCGGTGTGCCGGATCCCCATATCTCTACCACGTTCGAACCTGATTCGCGTGCCTCATGAAATTTCCGTAACAAGGCTGGCAATACGTGGCTGTACTCAGGATGATAATTATCATTTATGCCATACAGGTTGGTTGGCATTGCACAGATAAAATTAGCATTATGCTGGTCCCGATAGCTTTCACACAATTTAATGCCGGCAATTTTTGAAATAGCATAAGGCTCATTGGTATATTCCAATGAGCCCGTTAAAAGATATTCTTCTTTGATTGGTTGTGGAGCAAGCTTTGGGTAGATGCAGGAACTTCCGAGAAACAATAGCTTTTCTACCTTATAATGAAAGGCTGCATGAACTATATTTGATACGATCATGAGGTTGTCGTACAAAAAATCAGCTCTATAGGAATTGTTGGCAACGATGCCACCAACTTTTGCAGCCGCCAAGAATACATACTGAGGCCGTTCTTCTTTAAAAAATCTTTCAGTTGCCGCCTGGTCTCTCAGGTCAAGCTCTTTAGAGGTACGGTAGATAATATTGGTATAACCGCCAGATCGTAGCGCTCTCAAAATTGCTGAACCTACCAGGCCATTGTGACCGGCTATGTAAATTTTATCTGCAAATGTCATGATGAATGTGCAAAAGTACTTCTTTGGGCCAAAGATTCACGGCCAAAGATACTTTCATCCTCTATTTTAGCGATCATAGTATATCCTAATGATGGAAGACTTATTTTAAGTAATTTATTTTTAATTGTTACAAGTTTTCCATCAATTGCATAAGAGGATGCACTGAAGTTCCGGGCTGATTCAACAGTATTTACTATACCTCTTTCAAGCTCAATGTTCTTGTGATCGGCTGTAAATTCCTTGATCGCCTCTATCTCATCTTCTTTGATGACAGCCGGCTGACCCAGCCAATAGAGCATGTTAACCACACCATCAGTATTTTTCAATACGTCAACTTCCGTAGGTGTAACATGTACAAAAACATAAGATTTAAATAAGGGCTTGAATACCATTTTGCTTCTACGGAATGTTTGGGTTTCAACACATGCCAATGGGCAAAAATTCTCAATTTTTTTCTTGCTCAGAAGAGCTGCGACTTTTTTCTCGCATTGCGGTTTAGTGTAAACAGCGTACCAATTTTTCTGCATAATCATTTTTTTAAAAATTTATAATTTGCAGTTAATCAAGGATGGAACAATAATGGAAGGTAAGGCTTCGCCATTCTCAGTCACATTAAAATGAGTAGAGATGATTGGCGTTTTTCATAAATAATTTAGATTTTTAATTAGGATTTTATGGTTTTTTTTGCACGGCCATTATTTTTTTCTCCGTAAACATAATTGTAGCCATATCCATAATTATTTTTGATAAGGCCCCTTGTTTTTACAGCGTTGAAAACAATAGCAGGGTTGTGTATTGGGTTTATTTCATTATTCTCGTCTATTCTTTTGATAAGCATTTTTGGAGTATAGCCATGCCTCATTACATATAAAGTTGCATCACACATTTCTGATAAAATATATGCATCAGTTATCAATACGATAGGTGATGTATCAATTATTACCATGTCAAAGCTATTATCCAAATATTCTATGATCTCATTCACTTTCCCGTTCAGTAGTAACTCTGATGGGTCTTCAGGCAATTCCCCTGCCGGAATAAAAAACAAGTTCTCGTGTCCTTCAACTGCTTTGATAATGTCTTCAGGATATTTCTTACCCCTTAAGAAGTCGGTCATCCCAAATTCATGATTTACGTTAAGTATCCTGGATTGAGTCGGCATGTTCAGATCCAGGTCAACAAGCACAACTTTTTTCCCTGTCAATGCAATACTCACTGCGAGGTTGGCAGCAATAAAACTTTTCCCCTCTCCTGATATGCTTGAGGTAACCAGTATTTTTTTGTGAACATTGTTGATACCCAAAAAAGATAATGAAGTTCTCAATTTTCTAAATTCCTCTACGATAAAACTTCTCTTACCAGATTCGACAACAATAGGATTCTTAGATTTTTCAAAGGAAACTTCGCCAATAATAGGGATCACTGTAAGTGATTCGATCTCTCTACGGTAAAGCAACTTACCGGTAAAGGATTCTTTGAGTGTTATGAATACAAAACATATTCCCATAGCAGCCAACACAGCAATTATGTAAATAAGTTTTTTGTTGGGACTAACTGGGAATTCACCCGCCTGGGCGTTATCCACTACCCGGCTATTAGAAACGGCTGATGCATAGGAAAGGGCACTTTCTTCTTTCTTTTGAAGAAGGAAAGAATAAATGTTGCTCTTAATATTTTGTTCGCGGCTGATATCCAGCAACTCACGTTCTTTTTTAGGAACAGAATTCAGTATAGAGGTATAAGTGCTATTTGTATTTCCTAAATTCTGCTTGACAGCCTGCAGGCTCGTGCGTTGACTTTGGATATTCTCCAAAATATTGGGGCGGATCTTATTTATCTGGTCACGGATAGAAACAAGCTTTGGATTATTTTCCCCAACCGTCTTCTTCAATCTCTCATAATCTAACTCTGATGTGTATAATTTATCCAATAGGCTGGATAACATTGGATCGCTAACACCCAATGTTGATGGTACGATACCTCCATTGCTATTATCTCTCGACGATACAAATTTCTCAACTTCACCCAAAACTGAAAGCTGCATATTTGTTTCACTTAGCTTTTGATCATTGTCACTAACGTTGCTCAGGTATAGCTGACCCTGGGTGCTAATATCCACAGCACTACGACCTGATTTATATTGCTGAACTTTTTGTTCAATAGCAGCAAGGTCCTTTGCCACAATATTCAACCTGTCTTCAACAAAGGAAAGCGTATTTCTTGCTAAGGAATTTTTGTCAAGGATCGCAGATTGCTGGTAAGCCATGATCAATCCGTTCAAAACGTCTTCGGCTCTTTTTGGCACTTCATCCCTCAACTTTAAATTCACAACTGTAGATAGCTTACTAGATGCCGCAACACTTAGATTATTTACATAACCCATAGCAACCGACTCAGGATTAAGTAAAGAGAAAAACAATTGTTTATTTCCGGGAGTATTTTCTGCAGAATAATTTTTATTCTGAAGAAACCGTAATTCTCCATAGGGTGTAGTAACGAATTCGTTTAGCGGACACCTGTATTTATTCATCAGGATAACATACTTGTTTACCTTATCATAAGAAAAGTTGATCTTGGAAACCTCCATCATGGAATCCGGATTTTTTGCCTCAATCACAATGGGAGATAATGTGTATGCCGCCCTTACTTTCACTTTGCCTTTTTCAAATACCGGAGCATACAGCAAGTATTTTTTCACAACATTCTCCATTATTGTGCGGGATTGGATCACCTCGATCTCGTTTTCTACGATCTTCTTTGAAGAGATCATATCCAATGATTCCGTAAGCTTTGAATCTTCATTTCCCTTTTTTTCATCTTTGATGATAAGTCGTGCAGTAGCTTCGTAGGCCGGAGTTGTGTAGTACCGAACGTAAACAAAAGCGCCTGTTGCACCAATGATCGCAAAAAGCAAAAATAACGGCCAATAAGGAAGATACTTTGAAACCATTTGCTGGCTCAAATTCTCCTCTCTGGGCTTTACTTTGTTATGACTTTTTGGCTGCATTTATGAAAAATTATTTTTTTATTAAACTACTTATAACCACAACCATGATCGATAAACTACTTAAAATGATCGGTACGAGCTGTTGTGATCTGCTGGCACTCGCTATCCTCGTCCGGTTTGGCTCCACATAAACCACATCATCAGGATGCAGATAATAGTAGGGTGAATTCAAGAAATCAGGTGAATTAAGGTTAATATGCCTTGTTATTCTTTGACCTTCTATTTCCCTTATCACCAGCACATTTTCTCTTTTTCCATAAATAGTGAGGTCTCCCGCCAAACCCAAGGCTTTGATCAACGATATCTTTTCACTAGGAACCGTGATCACCGTAGGCTTTTGAACTTCTCCAATTACTGTTATCTCAAAATTAAGATGCCTGATATCTACTACAGGATCAACCAACAATTTTTTTGCCAGTATTGTGTTGGTTATACTTTCCTTCAGTTGTTTCTTGGTAAGCCCTTCTGCAACTACATTTCCGAGGATCGGTAACTGTATCGTCCCATCATTGTTAACAAGGTAGCCTCCCGTAAGTACATCCATTCCTGTAGAAGATGCAACTTTATCTACTTTATTGGATGCGGGATTGAAAATAGCGGAAGCTTCTTCGTTAAGACTGCTAATTGATATACTTAAAATGTCATTTTTTTGAATAGGTGCCTCTACCAATGCCAAGGTTGATTTATACGCTGCATCCTTTACATTTTCAAAGTAAGCAACCCTATTTGTAGTGTTGCATGAAATTGCAAAAAAAGCACATAGAATGAATAAACAAACTATATTTCTAGAGGCCATAGTAATGACGTTAGGGTTATTTATTAAAATAAATAGAGGAGCTTTTAGATAGGGTTGGAGGTAAGGTTTTGAATAGGTTAAAGGGGGGCATTTGGTAGGATAAAAGAGGTAAGCTATAGACAAACAAGAGCAAATCTTATTATATTTCTATATCTGCGGTAAAAATACTATTAAAAATACAAATTCCAAATTTAACTTGGACTATTTTAGGTCATTATAAATATATTTATAAATAATATATATAGCAACTTAGAAACGTAACTACCTAATCCTCAACCATATTATTAAAGTTTATTTTATGGATAACTTTCAAAATTCTTGCTTCCTTCTTTGAATTCCTCAAAATCGGTTACCTTTCTTTAAGAGATGTTTTTTGGAAGCTTTGTGTATAAAAAAAATCCCCATGGCCGTTTAAAAAGACCAGGGGGAAATAATTACCCTTAGTTCCACTATTTCTTCATGCGTTTTTCAATATATATCTGACCATCCGAAAAACATTTTAAACTTAGGTTCCTGGTTTCACCTAATGCTGAGGCATAGTAAAAAGTTTGTCCATCATAAACAATCTCGGTTACAGAACTTGAAATTGTATAATCCGGGAACGAAATTTTTAATGCCTCCGAAACGGTTGAAGGGATCTCTGATAAATGCAATTTTTTGGAAGTACCGAGTAATTCTCCCTTTTCATTGTATGCCGCCTCGGTTTTTTTTCCATCAAGTTGAAAGGATACAAAATACCAGTCATCTGTTACTTGCCAGCTAACGTCAATAGCTCCGGCAAAATTTTTAATAAAAGCGGTTTTTACTTCTTTTGTTACTTCGTCGCCTGTGGCGGCAAATGCACTTGTGCTGAACAGCAGCACAAGGGCTGCAAAAATGATTGTGATCTTTTTCATGTCTATACTTTTTTTTGATTTTTAAATATCGCTGCATGGCTTTACAACGATTTGACAAAACAAAAGTATGGTTCCCATGAATGAGTAAACCTCCTTTTTGACCAGACACGTTTTACAGGGTTAATACTTTAGATAAACGGTAAACGCCACTACATAAAAATTAATTAATTGCAGGTATAAGCCAATACCAGCGAGGGAAGTGATAAGTTCCTTAAAAAAATCACAAATGATGTAACCGTGCTGTTAAAAAGTGAAAGCGGCAAATAACCCAAACCATTTATCTTTAATTATGAATTACCTGGCTCATGCTTTTTTATCATTTGATCAGCCTGGAATTTTAATCGGGAACATGATCAGTGATTTTGTTAAAGGGAAAAAACAATATGATTATGATGCAATCATCCAAAAAGGTATAAGGCTTCACCGGGAAATAGACAGCTTTACCGATGAACACCCAATAACTAAAGAAATGAAGAGTGTATTCAAGCCTTTTTACGGATTATATGCCGGAGCATTTGCAGATATTGTGTACGATCATTTTTTGGCCAATGATGAAACCTATTTTGAAAACCCATCCGCTTTGGAAGCATTCACTCTGAAGACATATCAGCAACTTGATATGCAAATAACTATTACTCCTCCCATCTTTCAACAGATGTTCCCTTCTATGAAAAACTATAATTGGCTGTTTAATTACCGGAATGAAACAGGGATAGAAAAAAGTTTTGAGGGAATGGTGAAGAGAGCAAAATATATGAATGATCCGTCACCGGCATATAAAATTTTCCTTTCTAATAAACGTAAGATGCAAATGTTATACGATCAATTTTTCCCTTTGTTAAAAAATCACGCGGCTTCTGCATTACAGCAGTTATTAAATGTTGATTAATATATCTTTGGAAAAATTTTTACCATGATGCGGTTCCTGCTGATTTGCACAATTTTTTTATTATTTACATTTAGTGCACATTCACAATCGTTAGGCCCTTCTCTTGATAAATCTCCCATGGATATGAGTTATTATCCAAACAACTATCCCTTACTTAAGATCCAGGATAATATAACCGGTCCCGCAGTGGCACGGGTGATCTACAGCAGACCAAACAAGAACGGCAGGATAATTTTTGGGGAATTGATCGAATATGGCAAAGTGTGGCGACTGGGTGCGAACGAAGCAACCGAGATCGAATTTTATCAAAACGTAAAGATCGGTAGCACAAAGGTTAAAAAAGGGACATACACAATGTATGCAATACCTGCCACAGATAAATGGACGATCATAGTTAATAAAGAAACGGATACCTGGGGCTCATTCAAATATGATATTAAGAAAGATCTGTTAAGGATTGATCTTCCTGTGGAAAAACAATCTGAAGTTGCAGAATCATTTGTAATGTTCTTTGATAAAGCAACTAACGGCATTTCTCTTCAAATAATCTGGGACGACATAAAAGTGAGTCTCCCGATTTCACTTTAATAAATATGAGCATAAATAAAATGACTTCCCGGCAGATCCTGATCTTTCAATTCTTTGCCATTTTCTTTTTCTCATGTAATGTAAAGAATAACGATGCAAAAAAGGAAGGTGTAAAAGATTCTCTTGCCAATAAAGAAACTGTAAACCCTTATGCAACTCATGATCAATCTCCTCTCGATATGAGTTATTGTCCAAAGGATTACCCTGTTTTCAGAATGAATGGAGCGGATTCTTCGCTATTGGTTGCAAGAATTATTTACAGCCGGCCTCAAAAAAAAGGGCGTAGCATTTTCGGCGGCTCTGAAAGAAATTTGGTTCCTTACGGTAAGGAATGGCGGCTTGGAGCAAATGAGGCGACGGAAATACAATTTTTTAAAGCTGTGAAGATCGGTAAACAGAAGATCGACAAGGGCAGTTACATTATTTATGCGATCCCGTACCAGGATAAATGGACGATTATCCTTAACAGCAATTTATATACCTGGGGTTTGCATATGGATTCCAGGAAGGATGTTTTTAAGATCGATGTCCCTACCGCGGATCAGGTTCCAATACTGGAAGATTTTACAATCGTGTTTGAACCGTCAGATTCAGGCGCATCTATGATAATGGCATGGGACAAAGTAAGAGCGGCTTTGCCCATCATTTTCCTAAAATAAATTTTTGGTTGCTTATGGGATTCAGGATATTTACATTATGTGTGGTATAGCCGGAATAATTTCTCCCGATACTTCTCTTTTGAACGAGGTGGTTTTGAAAAATATGGCTGATTCATTAGCCCATCGTGGCCCTGACGGTGAGGGGTTTTGGATAAACAAGTTTCATACTGCAGGATTCGCTCACAGGCGGCTTTCGATCATAGACCTTTCCGCTGCTGCGGCTCAGCCAATGCATTACATGCAGCAATACACGATCGTTTATAATGGTGAGATATATAACTACCTGGAATTAAAAAAAGATCTGAAAAAATCAGGTTACCATTTTAATACTTCCAGTGATACTGAAGTGATACTGGCCGCATATGATTGCTACAAAGAACGTTGCCTGCAATACTTTGACGGTATGTTCTCATTTGCGATATGGGATGAAAAAAAACAAACACTTTTTGCCGCACGCGACAGGTTTGGAGAAAAGCCTTTTTATTATTTTAGTGATCAGAATTTATTTGCATTCGCAAGCGAAATGAAAGCCTTATGGGTTTCCGGTGTGGAAAAGACGGTAGAAAAAAAAATGATATTGAACTACCTCACGCTTGGATATGTTCAAAATCCCGCAAATAAATCACAGACGTTCTATAAGAATATTTATTCCCTTCCACCTGCACATTTTCTTACCTATGACCTTAGATCCAATGAATGTACCATTGAGCATTACTGGGATATAGATAAGCAGGCGCAGGTGAAAATAAATGAACCCGAGGCCGGTAAATTGCTGGAAGATCTTTTTACAACTTCGGTAACAAGAAGGCTTAGGAGTGATGTACCGGTGGGGTGTAGCCTAAGTGGCGGACTTGACAGCTCTTCTATCGTTTATTATATACAGCGCATACTCGGAAATCGCGAAAATCTGAAATCATTCTCGGCAATTTTCCCCGGTTTTGATAAAGATGAGCACAAATATATCCAACAGGTAACTGACCAGTTCAGGTCCGAAAGCTTCACTACAGTTCCTACTGCAGAGGGGCTTATCCGCGACTTTGAAAGGCTGTGCTACCACCAGGAGGAACCATTTCCGTCTTCCAGCATTTATGCGCAATACAAAGTATTTGGCCTCGCCAAAGCACATAATATAAAAGTATTGCTCGATGGCCAGGGCGCGGATGAAATATTGGCTGGATATCATAAATATGCCCACTGGTATTTACAGGAAATGATCAGCCGCAATAAATTTTCAGGTGCATCAAAAGAAAAAAATTCTCTCCATAAGAATAATGTTGATTTTCATTGGAACCTAAAAAATATTTTAGCAGCTTTCCTTCCTTCCCACGCTTCTATTGCGCTGGAAAAAAAAGAATACAATAAGATAATCCAGAATGCAGATGTTAGCAAGGACCTGATGAGTTTTGTAAAAGGAAGGGAATGGGAAGGCATCCACAAGCCGGTTGTTACAAAGCTGAATGATATCCTGTATTTCAATACCATGCATGTTGGACTGGAAGAGCTGTTGCGTTATAGCGACCGGAATGCTATGGCACATGGAAGGGAGGTTCGTTTCCCTTTCTTGTATCATGAATTGGTAAAATTCATTTTCAGTTTGCCCTCAGACCTTAAGATCAGGAATGGATTTACAAAATTCATTTTGAGAAAACTCATGAATGATAAACTACCCCGGAATATCGTTTGGCGTACTGATAAGATCGGATATGAGCCTCCTCAAAAAGAATGGATGGAAACTGCTTTAATCAAGGATTACCTTCATGAAACAAAAGCTTTACTTGTTAAAGAAGGAATATTAAAGTCGCAGGTACTTTCCAAAAAAACAAAAGCGCATCATGCTCATGAGCCGGATAATTTTGATTGGAGATATCTATGCGTTGCGCAAATGATATCTAAATAGACAACTTTGTATTTAATAAGTATTTTTGCTGTTCAATTTTATAGAGATGAGTGATAATAATTCGTTAGCGAATAAAAAACCGGCTACCAAATTCATACATGCAGGTGCGGTGCCGGATCCTTCCACAGGTGCTATCATGACACCTATCTACCAGACGTCCACTTATGTTCAATCCGCTCCAGGGGTTAACAAAGGATATGAATATGCAAGGTCGCAAAACCCAACAAGATTTGCACTTGAGTCGGCATTGGCTATCATTGAAAATGGAAAATTCGGCTTGGCATTCAGCAGTGGAGTAGCTGCCACGGATGCGGTCATTAAATTGTTGAGTCCCGGAGATGAGGTTATTGCCGGGAATGATATGTATGGCGGAACTTACCGTCTATTTACCAAAGTGTTTGAAAAATTTGGTATTAAATTCATTTATGTCGACACTTCGGATACTGTAAATATTCAAAAGGCAATTACCGCAAAAACAAAGTTGGTCTGGATAGAAACTCCAACCAATCCCCTGATGAACATTACTGATATTTCTGCTACAGCGGAGATCACAAAAAAAGCGGGTGCAATGCTTTGCGTAGATAATACATTCGCATCTCCTTATTTACAAAATCCACTGGACCTCGGCGCTGATATTGTTATGCATTCTTCAACCAAATATCTTGGAGGCCATAGTGATGTTATCCAGGGTGCTTTGATCATGAATGAACAGGTATTAAGAGATCAATTGTATTTTATTCAAAAAAGCTGTGGTGCTGTGCCGGGCCCAATGGATTGTTTTCTCGTATTGCGTGGCATTAAGACCCTGCACGTGAGAATGAAACAACATTGTGAGAACGGTTATATAGTTGCGCATTTTCTTCGTCGCCATCCTGCAGTTGATAAAGTATTCTGGTGTGGTTTCGCAGATCATCCTAACCATGATATTGCCAAGATCCAGATGAAAGGATTTGGAGGTATGATGGCATTTACTTTAAAAGATGACAGTATAGAAGCTGCGACCAGGGTCTTATCATCAACAAAACTATTTGCATTGGCCGAAAGCCTCGGTGGTGTTGAATCGCTGATCAATCATCCATCCAGCATGACACATGCAAGCATCCCACGGGAGGAACGCATTAAGAATGGACTGACAGATGGACTGATCAGGCTAAGTGTAGGCATTGAAGATGCCGATGACCTGGTAGAAGACCTGAAGCAGGCGATCGGTTAATCGCAAAAATTTCCAGTGCCCATAGATAAAAAATTAATAGATTTTCTAAATAAAAAGGTTGATGAATACGATCAACCTTCTTTTATTTTACCTGATCCTATTTCCATACCTCACCGGTTCACAAAAAAACAGGATATAGAAATTGCCGCGTTCTTTGCAGCCATATTCGCATGGGGAAACCGCACTACGATCATCAATAAATCGAAAGAACTCATGATGCTGATGGATGATTCTCCATATGAATTTTGTACTCAGCATTCTGACAAGGACCTTAAAAAATTATTATCCTTCAAACACCGTACATTCAATCCAACGGACCTGTTATATTTTATTTCCTTTTTTAAAATGCATTATGCAGGAAATATTTCACTGGAAAATGCCTTTACCAAATGGATGAAAAAAAATGACAGCAATGTTGAAAATGCATTGAATGGTTTTTATCAATATTTCTTTTCATTGGATGATGTTCCTAAAAGAACAATGAAACATATTGCATCCCCTGCAAAAAATGCATCTTGCAAGCGGTTGAATATGTATTTGAGATGGATGGTCCGCAAGGACAAAAATGGAGTTGATTTTGGATTATGGAATAAAATTTCTCCTTCTCAATTAATAATACCTTTGGATGTACATGTAGCAAGGGTTGCCCGTCAATTCAATTTGTTGAGAAGAACTGCCACCGACTGGCTTGCGGCGATTGAACTAACAAATGAAATGAAAAAACTTGATAAAAAAGATCCGGCAAAATATGACTATGCTTTGTTTGCATTAGGTGTGCTGGAAAAATTTTAATTCTGGTGACGAATGAAAGAAACTCCTGACCATACAATTCCCGATATGATTTTTGTGGCAACAGAAGCTATCGTTTTAAAAGATCCTGTTTTGTTTGAAAGGTTGGCATCGTATATTGACCAATTGATCAAAACAGATTTTGAGCGATTGATCGCTCTGCTTTACAGGATAGATGTGAATGAAAATAAATTACGGCAATTGCTGTGTGATAACCTTAACACAGATGCGGGAAAATTAATTGCTGCATCCATCATAGAAAGGCAATTACAAAAGATCGAATTGCGTCGAAATACCAGCGTGGCAGATCCGGGTATTGATGAAAATGAAAAATGGTAACTAATTTTCCTGTAGGTCACGGTTAGGCATCTTGTTGAACATAATGGACCTTGCCTTCTGTTTATCTTCTTTTTCCTTAATATTAAACATTGTTCCGAACACATGGTCCCAAAATGTACTGCTCACCCCAAAACCCCTGTCATCATTTTTATAGTGATGGAGGTGATGGTTCCGCCACAAGCCCTTCATCCATTTAAAAGGAGGATTCCATGCATGGATCGCATAATGCATGCTGCCATAAATAAGATAACCGAAAAGAAACCCCGGGAAAAAAGGAAAAACGTAAGGCCCCAATACCAGGTACATAAACATAAATAAAGTGAATGCCAGGATCAGGCTAGGAGCAGCTGGCATAAAAAGCCGCTCCCTATCCCGCGGATATTCATGATGGTTACCATGTATAATATAATGAATCTTTTTTCCCCTCTCACTTTCGGCATGGTAATGAAATGCAAATCGATGGAGTATATATTCGGTAAATGTCCAGAAAAATATCCCGGCAATAAAGCATAGTCCCACAGAAAGCGAAGAATATTGAAGTATATTGTTCGAATAATAAGGAAGCAATAGAAGAACTGGCAGGTACATCCCCCATATAACCAAAGGATGTGTTTTTGTAAGATATTCTGCGTAATGATTTTTAAATAACCGGGCCTGGCCCTTGTTATGAATCTTATCAAATTCCATTAATAAGGTTTATAGGTGCAAATATACAAAATCATTTTTTTTACATGCAACTGCTATGCCTAAATTTACCGTCTTAATGTGGTAATATGAAACTAGTTACATACTTAAAAGATCAGCAGGATCAACTTGCCTTGTTAGTTAATGGAATGTTATATGATACAGATCTTTTACACCCTGATCTTCCGATAAGCATGGCAATGTTTTTAAACTATTGGGATGATGTAATGCCGCTTGCCCTTGCCGTAGAACAAAGATTAAAGGAGGGCCAGGGAAGAACGATCATGTCTACGCCGTTTTCTGAAACCTCTATTCTGGCGCCGGTACCTCATCCGACAAGTTGCAGGGATGGCTATGCTTTCAGGCAACATGTTGCAGCAGCCAGGCGAAACCGTAGTGTGGAAATGGTACCCGAGTTTGATGAATACCCTATATTTTACTTTACGAACCACAATAGTATCCAGGGTCAGGGTGATGTGTATTGCATGCCAGATCATTTTGATAAGCTGGATTTTGAACTGGAAGCCGCTATTGTAATTAACAGGGCTTGCAGAAATATTACTGCATCAGAAGCAGATGATCATATAGCCGGACTCATGATCATGAATGATCTTAGTGCAAGAACCTTGCAAATGGAAGAGATGAAGCTCAACCTCGGTCCTGCAAAAGGAAAAGATTTTGCTACAGCTATCGGTCCCATACTAGTTACACTCGATGAGCTGGAGCAATACGAAGTTCCTTGCAAGGAAGGTCATACAGGTAAAGCTTGGAACCTTGGAATGAAGTGCCGGATAAATGGAATACAGGTAAGTGAAGGAAATTTAAGAGATATGGATTGGACGTTCGCGGAGATCATCGAGCGGAGTAGCTATGGTGTAAACCTTTTTGCAGGCGATGTAATTGGAAGTGGAACAGTGGGCACCGGATGTTTTTTAGAATTGAACGGAACAGGCAAACTCAATGACCCTAACTACCAGGCACAGTGGCTGCAGGAAGGTGATGTTGTTGAAATGGAAATAGATGGGTTGGGGATATTAAGTAATACGATGGTGAGGGAGGAGAGTGATTTGTCCTTATTAGGACTAAAGAAAGTATAATAAAATGGTTGCGAGTTGCGGATTGAAGGTTACTGGTTGGTTGTAAATATTTGGTCGCTGTAAAAACATAACCACATCATTTGAAGAAACATTAGTTATTAACCGTATTATTTAACGAGTTGCGGGTTAGTTTTGGTAATGGCAACTATTAAGTCATTTGAGGATCTGGAAATATGGCAAAAGGCACAACAACTGGCGGCGGATATATATTTGCTTGTAGATCAAAATCAAAAAATGTTTCGGGATTATTCTTATAAGGATCAGATCAAAAGAGCGGTACTTTCAATTTCCAACAATATTGCAGAAGGATTTGAATATAGTAATACGAATGATTTTATAAAATATTTGCGATTTGCAAAAGGTTCAGCAGGTGAAGTCAGAAATTGTTTATTATTTGCAATTAAAGTAAATTTTGTGATCCAATCAGAAGTTGATCCAATGATCAATGAAGTACGATCGTTAAGTGCTCAGATTGGGAATCTTATAAAGTACCTTAAGCAACAAAAAGCTTCCCCGCTCGCATCCTAACCCGGAACCAATAACCTGAAACCCGCAACTACAAAGAATGAAACTCATATTAAAAAACCTCTCCCCCGCCGATACCCAAAACTATCTCCAGCACGCCATTGCGCCACGCCCGATATGCTTTGCATCTACAATTGATAAAGCAGGAAATGTAAACCTGAGCCCATTCAGTTTTTTTAATTTATTTTCTTCAAATCCGCCGATCGTGATCTTTTCCCCCGCAAGGAGAGTTAGAGATAACACTACGAAGCACACTTTGCAGAATGTATATGAAGTCCCGCAGGTTGTGATCAATATTGTAGATCATGACATGGTTCAGCAAACATCCCTGGCGAGTTGTGAGTTTCCGAAAGGAATGAATGAATTTGAAAAAGCAGGATTTACGGTTGAAGAGGCTTCTATTGTTTCTCCACCGATGGTGAAAGAAAGCAAGATCAAACTCGAGTGCAACGTAATTGAAATAAAGCCATTGGGTACAGAAGGCGGGGCTGGCAATCTCGTGATATGCGAGGTACTATGTATGCATATCGATGATAGCATCCTTGATGAAAACAATAAAATAGATCAAAGGAAAATACACCATGTTGCAAGGCTCGGAGGAGACTGGTATGCCAAAGTAGATGAAACAAATTTATTCCAGGTCTCAAAGCCAAACACACGCCTGGGTATCGGTGTGGATCAACTTCCAGAAAGCGTTCAAAAGAGCAGCATACTTACCGGGAATAACTTAGGGCAGCTGGCCAATGTAAATGAAATGCCTTTTATTGATCCGGCATTCGACGATGAAAAAGTGAAACAGATCATCCAGTATTATTCTCTGAACCCAACTGATATGGAAGTAGAATTACATCGGTATGCCAAAGAATTATTGGATAAAGGAAAAGTACAGGAAGCATGGCAGGTCTTGCTGACAGAGGAATAAGGCTCCCGATTTCATATTGCATTTCATGGATATTTATTTTACCTTGCCACTCGTTCAGTAATTGAAAGAATACGATTTCCATGAAAATTATTATCTCGATAATATTAATAATTCAATTTACGATAACTGCAGTAGCACAGTATTCTGCTGAAAATATTTCACCTGTACAAGAAACACCACGCCTTCATTATTATACTATCGAAAAGTTTTTGTCGGAACAAAAAAAATATAAAACCATCTTTGACTCAAGAATATTTTTGGATCAATACCAGTCGCTCCTTACAATAAATAAGAAAAAAGAATTTTACCCGGTGGTGGTGATGGATAGCAGGTTCATTTCTCATTCAATGCCTGTGTCTTTTGGAGCACAAAATTATGTCTGGGTGTCAAAACACGAAAACCTTGTTCAACAAATTACCGGTGATATCATTAGCGGGGTTGCATCAGGATTGCTTAATTCAAAGCACCGGTATTTTAATAACAATAATAAGGGATATTATACGCCCGCCGGATTAAAATATTGACCTTCTCACCTGCCAAACTGCCCGAATACTTTTTTTAAAATCTCACTTGATCTTGCGGCAAAATTAATCCTAATATTCTTTTCTTCTTTCGCAACAAGATCAAACAATGCTTCCGTGGCTTTTAATGTTACAAAATTAGTGAGGTCAGGGTTGATCTTTTTAAATGTGGTCGGGAAACTATTGTATTGGTTAACCATGTCGCCATAGTATTTTGTAGCACTTACTTTATCCAGTGAGGATTTAATTACTGGCGTAAAGGCAGCCATCAGAAGTTCTGTTGTTTTAACCCTGAAGAAATGAGTTGCACTTGTATCACCATTTCTCACCAAACCTATTGCATCACTCAATGACATATTCCTGATGGCATCAATGAAGATCGGTTTGGCATAGCCCGCAGCGTCTTCTGCACCGCGGTTAATCTGCAGGATCGCTTTATCAACCAGGCTGTTTAATCCAATGCTTCGCAAAGTGTTCTCCACCTTTTGTGCGTCCGGTGGTAACAGTATCTTATAAATCTGGTCGTTGAAAAATCCATCAGTGGTGTTTAATTTCAAAACTGCTTTGGTCAGTCCCTGGCCCAAGGCTTCTTTAATCCCTTGGGCCGCTTCGGCCTCTGTAATACCGCCCATAGTTGATGTTGTTGTGGGCAATTGATTTAAAACTTCGCAGGATGATAAGGTTGCAACGGCAAATAATAGTGTGAAAAATTTCAGCATGTTCCCGGTTTCCTGTGTATATACAACTATGCTGCCAACTTATATTATTGAAATTAAATAAGATGGTAAAGGTTTTCATCTTCTTTGTTTGCCATCGTTACAAGATTTACCTTTGATGCCCTATAACAGGTTTAAATAAAATTATGAGCATCCAGCATTTTTCAGAACAGGAGACCATTCGAAGGGAAAAATTAGAAGAATTAAAAAAACTGGGCATAGACGCATTCCCCGCGCCATTGTATCCCGTGAATAGCTATGCTTCATTCATAAAGGAGAATTATAAAGGAGAAGAAAATAAAACTGATTTTGAAGATGTCTGTATCGCTGGCCGGATCATGAGTGTGCGTGATATGGGAAAAGCGAATTTTGCCGTTCTCCAGGATTCAACAGGCAGGATCCAATTTTATATCAAGCAGGATGACATTTGTCCGGGCGACGATAAAGCTTTATATCAAACTGTTTGGAAAAAATTAATTGATATTGGAGACATTATTGGGATCAAAGGTTATGTATTCACAACAAAGACCGGGGAAACCTCTGTGCATGTAAAAGAATTTACGATCCTCACAAAATCATTACGGCCGCTACCGATTGTAAAAGAAAAAGATGGTGAATCATTTGACGAAGTAACTGATACTGAATTCAGGTATCGGCAACGCTATGCTGACCTGATCGTAAATCCTGCAGTAAAAGATGTATTTATTAAGAGGACGAAAATGATAAATGCAATTCGTGAATTTTTAAATGAGCGTGGGGCATTGGAAGTGGATACGCCGGTTTTACAATCCATCCCGGGTGGCGCAGCAGCACGTCCATTCACAACCCACCACAACGCATTGGATATGCCAATGTATATGCGGATCGCCAATGAGCTCTATTTAAAAAGGCTCATCGTTGGCGGTTTTGAATGGGTATATGAGTTCAGCAGGAATTTCAGGAATGAAGGAATGGATAGAACACACAATCCCGAATTTACCGTGCTTGAATTTTATGTAGCTTATAAAGATTACGAATGGATGATGGATACTACAGAACAACTTCTCGAGAAAGCTGCCATAGCAGTTAACGGAGGTACAGAATTTACAATGGATGAAAAGGAAATAAGCTTTAAAGCCCCATATAAAAGGATCACTATGTATGATGCGATCAGGGAGCATACAAATTTCGACATCAGTGAAATGAATGAAGATGGGGTGAGGGATGTTTGCAAACAGTTAGGGATACACGCAGATCTTAAATGGGGAAAAGGTAAGTTGATCGATGAGATCTTTGGAAGCAAATGCGAAGCACATTATGTTCAGCCGACATTCATTACTGACTACCCTGTAGAAATGAGCCCCCTTACAAAAAAACACCGTAGCAAGGCCGGGCTCGTGGAGCGCTTTGAATTGGTCGTTAATGGGAAAGAAATAGCAAATGCATATAGTGAGCTTAATGATCCTGTTGAACAAAGAGAGCGCTTCGAAGAGCAGGTTAAGTTAATGGAACGCGGCGATGATGAGGCGATGTTCATCGACCATGATTTTCTCAGAGCCCTTGAATACGGCATGCCTCCAACCAGTGGAATTGGTTTTGGTATTGACCGGATCTGTATGCTGCTGACCAACCAGCATAGTATCCAGGATGTCTTATTATTCCCGATGATGCGGGCAGAGAATAATCCTTAATGTCTGCATCGCCAAACAGTTTCCAAAATGTTTCATCATTCAGTGTTGAAACATTTTTTGTTGATCAAAAATTGCACTATGAAATTCATTATGAAAGAGCTGTCAATAATTATTCTCTTCTTTAATATTTCTTTTCAAACGGAAGGACAGCAAAAAGAATTAACTGATGAACAGTATTTCAACGGTGATCTAAAAAAGATTGCAGGGCCGCTCCCAACAGTAACGAGTTGGATAGATGATAGCCATTTTTTACTGCTAATAAATAACAAGGTATTTATTGTGGATGCAAAAACCGGGAGAGAAGAAGAATCTACCGGCGATACCGACAAGTTAAAATTAGTTCCTGTTAAGGCTAAGGCATACTATAAAAAAAGCGATCTCTACATTAAAGAAAATGATGTTGAGATCCAATTGACAAATGACAAGGAAAAGGAAGTTAATCCTGTGATGAGTCCCGATGGTAACTATGTAGCATACACGAAGAACAACGATCTGTATGCTTTGGATATCCTGACAAAAACAGCAAACCGGTTAACTACTGATGGAAGCGATACTATATTGAACGGTTACTCAAGCTGGATTTATATGGAGGAAGTGTTGGGGCGGACTACCGAGTACAGATCATTTTGGTGGAGCCCGGATAGCAGGCACATTGCATATTTTCATTTCGATGATACCAATGTTCCGCTATTCACGCTCATGGATGGAGCCGGACAGCATGGCCTTGTTGAGAAGCAGCGTTATCCAAAGGTCGGCGATCGAAATCCTGCTGTAAAAGTTGGTGTTGTATCCCCTACCGGTGGTGCGACCATATGGGCAGATTTTAATGAAAAGGATGACCAGTATTTTGGAGTTCCGTTTTGGAAACCTGATGGTAGCTCCTTATTGGTTCAGTGGATGAATCGAAAGCAAAATAATCTTAGAATTTTTGATATGAATATCGAAAATGGTAACAAGGTTCTTATTTATACAGAGACTCAGAAAACATGGATCGATCTTAAACTTAAAAATGACAGGATAAGTTTTTTGAAGAATGGAAGCTTTATTTTATTCAATGATGTTACCGGATGGAGGCATATCTATTTTTATGATAAAACCGGTAAATTGATCAATGCAATTACAACAGGTAAGTTTACCGTTACGGAGATTAATTACATTGATGAAAATAAAGGAATTGTTTATTTCACCGCAAGGGGTTTAGAAAACACAGCCCGAAAAGATGTTTATAAGGTTAACCTGAACGGAAAAGATCTTAAGAGATTGACCTTTGGAGATTTTAATCATGACAATATATCTATATCGCCTGGAGGCTCATATTTCACTACAACTTACAGTAATGTTTCTACGCCACCGAGACTTACACTTCTGGATAACAACGGAAAGATAATTAAGGAAATTGCTGATAGTAAAGGCAGTGATTTTAATACATACAACATTGCAAAAACAGAATTGATCCGCGTAAAAAGCGATGATGGCTTGTATGACCTTCCTATGAAAGTAACCTGGCCACTACATTTTGATAGAACTAAAAAATATGCGGTCCTGATATCAATTTATGGCGGACCAAATGCCGGTGAGGTAATGGATAGCTGGAAGATCAGCGATAATCAACAATGGCTTGCAAAAGATGGCCTGATTCAAGTCATGATGGATCATCGCGGCAGCGGCCATTTTGGAAAAGAGGGTATAAATTATATGTATCATGACCTTGGTAAATGGGAGATTACAGATTATAGCAGTATGGCAAAATGGCTTATTGCTAACGGCAACGCAGACCCGTCCAAAATATGCCTGGTAGGATTTAGCTATGGTGGTTACATAACAGCTTTGGGGCTTACATACGGAGCAAAAGTGTTTACACATGGTATGGCTGGAGGCACAGTCGCAGACTGGAGCCTGTATGATACGCATTACGCTGAGCGCTTCATGGGCACGATGGAAGATAACCCGGAAGGTTATAAAAGAAGCTCAGTTTTAACGTACACCGATAAGTATAAGGGGATTTTGCAGATAGTACATGGAGTAATGGACGATAACGTACACATGCAAAACAGCCTGCAGTTAATTAGTAAGCTTCAGGATGAGCAAAAAGATTTTGAATTCATGGCGTATAGTGGCGGGAGGCACGGGTGGGCTTCTATCCCTTCTAAATTCAATCATTTCCAGAATTTAAAAACCAAATTCATTTACAAATACCTGTTGGAAAAGGAAGTGCCGAAAGTGCTACTTAAATAATGAGGCTACATCACTTTCGCTTCCTGAGTGACAGATAGTCTATGTAATAAAGAAGCTTAAGGGAAAGATTATTGTTTTGTGTGGCACTAACTGTATTATTAAAGTTCTTAAAATAACCGCGGTTTACTGTGTCGTCATCACCAACGATCGCATTTTTCCAAACAATATTTAGAAAGCTACCTGCAGCAAATTGCCAGGTATAAACCATATCAATTGTAAATACATTGAAATTCTGATCCCTGTTCTTATTATATAAATTATTTTCCGTTAGGGAACCGTCAGTATTCAATGTATAGAACTGGTTGGCTGAAACTTCGCTCCAATAGTGCCGGGCCCGGAATGTAAGTCCCGAGTTCTTAGAAAAATTATATTTCGCGCTCAGGATATTTTCTACAGTGTTGATCTTCCGCCTGCTAAAAATTACAACGGCCGCAGAATCATCGGCATAACCTGCGCTGTTATATGCATGGCTATAGTATAAATTATATGACAATGAGAACTTATCATTGAAGCGATAGCGCTGGTTAAAGCTGTATTCATAGCTTCTTCCCTGGAAGAGTTTTTTTATCGCGGTAAAATAACTGAATTCGATATAATATTTTTTGGCCTGGTTTGAATTGCCCCAGGCATTGATACCGTAAGAGCTGCTGGTACGAAAAACCCTTCCCGGAACCCTGGGCTCATAAAAATCATTGCCTTCAAAGACATGATTCACAAATAAACCGGCATACCAAAGATTCTTTAGCTGGCCATTCAGGTTTACATTGAAATTATAGCTTTGATATGCTCCATCTTTAAATCGATGGCTAAGATTATTATTATAATTGAGATACATATTGTTGAACCAGCTTCCGGGCTTAACCCACTTGTAACCGATCCATAAATAATGCGCAAGCTCATTGTTGTTATACAACAAGCCCATATCATTTATATCATATTTATCATCTGTGAGATCTTCATTGAGGTTGAAATTAAAACGGCCTCCTGTCTTTCCAAAACCTAAATTATGCGCATACCCATTCACACTTTTACCTTGCTGAACCTGCCTGCTTGTTGCGATCTTTCCATAAGCATTGTAAACACTTTTTTTGTTGTAGATATCAAATACTGCTGCCGTAACATTTGCGTCATAATCTTTTCCACTTCGCCAGACACTGGTATTAATAAGTGATACAGATGAATTGTTTTTTAATGACTGGTCTAAAACAAGGATATTATAATTGGTGAAGGGATTGGTTTCAATTCTCCGTTGGCTTCCTTTGTCATTTTCAACTGTAGCATACATTGGTTTTGTAATTGCATTGAATATTCCAATGCCGAGACCGTTTTGATTCCGTCCGGATATTTTAGTTGCATTCAGGAGCCTCGTCTCCCGCGGGTTTTCAACAATGTGTTCATGCTGTGCAGTATCAAGCTGTGAATCTGCATATCCAAAATGTAATGGTCTCCCACCGATCCTTCGCGAATAAAATAAGCCACCTTTATTAAAAAGTTCAGTTCCTTCAGTGAAAAAGGATCTGTTCTCATTATACTTTACCTCGAATGGAGAAATATTTAATACGGTGTTGTCACTCTGCACCTGGCCAAAATCAGGGATCAATGTCATATCCAAGGTATAATTCTGGTTGATACCGTATTTAACATCCATTCCTCCATTGATCGAATTGGTAATTTTTTTACCTTGTTCCCCGGGAGCAGGATAATAATTTAAATAAGTTGAAAAGTATGGTGAAAGGGAAAGCCTTACGGGAGGTTTTATATCACTGATACCTGTCCAAATGCCTTCCTGGCTTATGAACCCATTTACTGTTGGCACAACAGGATTCCACATATATTGTTTACCATTCTTAACGCGCTTGCGGGTAATATTAAATCCCCAGTCTTTTCCTTTACTGCTGAATCTCAGGCATGAATAAGGAATTCGCATCTCAAAGGTCCAACCATCCTTTTGTAACTTTGCTTCACTATACCATACAGCATTCCAGGTATCATCTTCGCCACTTGTATTGGAATATTTGGCATCAAATTGTTCACCTAACGGGGTAACATAGAAGCCGGAGCCATTAATTTTATCATTGTAGGTATCGAAAATAACACCAACAAAATCATTGCTGCCTACCTTATCCCTTCCTGCCAGTTCGGTAGAAACGCTATCCCCGGTTCTTTCATGACAATATCCGCCAATGTAAATTGATGTGTTGTCATATAATATATACACCTCCGTTCTGCTTTCAAATTGCTCTTTTGCACCGGCATTTGGACGCCATTCAATAAAGTCTTTAGCTATGGGGGAATTTTTCCAACCCTCATCATCAAGTATTCCATCGATCTTGAATGAAGAAGTAGTGCGTTGTGCTTGTAATTTTCTCGGAGGATCTGTAGCAAAAACCGATAAATTAAAAAACAGTACCAGTAAACAAGAGTATAAGATTTTTATCATGGCAAGTTGGCAATTGTCAAACGATTACGAAAGTAAACGTACAAGCTTGCAAAATGTTACCACTTATCAAAGTAAATATTTATTAAGAATTCTTTAACAACATCACTTAAGATATACATCTATTCTACAAAAAGGTCCTTATATAATTTGGCACCCGGTACTAATGAGTACCTATCCAGATCATTGATCCCTTCGTTGGAGAGTACTTCTTCATCAATAAAAGTTTGGCCGGTACATTCAGTAGATGGTTTTGAGAGAATAAAATAAGCGGCATCGGCAATGATATCTGTTGTACGGCTCATCTTCATAAGCTTTTCTCCACCCAGCAGGTTTTGGACAGCGGCAGTCGCGATAGTTGTACGTGGCCAAAGTGCATTGGCTGCTATATTGTATTTTTTTAGTTCTGCCGAAAGACCCAAAGCGATCATTGTCATATTATATTTACTAATCGTATATGCGAGGTGATTGGTAAACCATTTCAGATGAAGGTTGAGTGGTGGAGATAAATTAAGTATATGTGGATTTATTCCATTTTTCAAATGAGGAATACATGCTTTTGATACCATGAACGTTCCTCTCACGTTGATATCATACATAAGGTCAAAACGTTTTGCTTCTATTTTTTCGGTAGGCAATAAATTTATAGCTGAGGCATTATTAATGAGTATATCAATGCCTCCAAAGGTTGAAACAGCTTTGCTTACCACTTCTTCGATCTGTTCTTCAAACCTGATATCACACTGAACAGCGAGTGCTTTTCCCCCGGCATCTTCCATTTCCTTTGCTGCAGAAAAAATGGTTCCTCCTAATTTAGGATTTTCCTCCACGCTTTTAGAAGCAATGACAATGTTTGCTCCTTCCCTTGCTAATCTGATCCCGATCGCTTTCCCAATTCCACGGGAGGCACCAGTGATCAGAATGGTTTTATTTTTAAAGTACATGATAAAGGTGTCAATAAGAAAATATAATTTCCAGGGAAAAAGTGGATCAATAAATTATTGCTGTTTATTGATCCACCTTTAATTAACCAAGTGAAGCTTCGTGTGTAATAGTTGTATTTAATAATTTGGATATAATGCAATTTGATTTAGCATCTTCAACAACAGCATCAAATTTCTCTTTACTTATTTCAGGAACTTTTGCCTTCAGTGTTAAATGAGAACCGGTAATGGCGCCGTCCTGTAAGTTTATATCACAACGTGTCTCTAGTTCATCGGCAGTAAAACCGGCTGCATTTAAAAGAAAACTCACTTTCATAGTAAAGCAGCCTGCATGTGCAGCTGCGATCAGTTCTTCCGGATTTGTTCCAATACCTTCTTCAAACCTGCTTGAATAGGAATATTGCATTTTATCAAGTACAGTACTTTGTGTTGATAAATGTCCTTTGCCTTCTTTTCCTGAACCGTTCCAAACGGCTGTTGCATTACGTTTCATTTGTTATTTGTTTTATTTATGATTAACTGAGAAATTCTCTTGTAAATATATCTTCATCAAATCCAACCAGGATCTTTTTCCCGGATACTATCACCGGGCGTTTGATCAAACTGGTATTTTCGACCATTACTCTTATTGCGGCATCTTCACTGATCATTTTTTTTTGCAAAGCACCAGGCAAAGATCTCCAGGTGGTACTTCTTTTATTTAAGATAATATCAAGTCCGGCCTTCTGGATCCACAATGCTAGTTTATCCTTTGTTATGCCGGAAGTTTTGTAATCATGAAATTCAAAAGTGATATTATTTTTTGTAAACCAGGCCATCGCCCTTTTTACCATATCACAATTACTGATCCCATACATTATTATCTTTCCCATATCAATGCTCCGGCAATACCGGTTTGTTCTTCATGATCGCTTCTATCTTATCCATAATATCAGGAGTAAGCTTGGGAAGAACATCGAGTGAAGCCAGGTTATCCAGTAACTGCGTTTTCTTTGTTGCCCCCAGGATCGCTGTGGTAACATTGGGGTTTTTAATACACCAGGCGATGCTTAATGAAGCCGGGCTAACGTCCATCTTTTTTGCAAGTTCAGTTAGTTTTTTTACCTTCTTCACTTTATCATCCATGATCCATCTTTCCTTTAACCAGTCAAAACCTTCCAAACCAAACCGGCTGCCTTTTGGGATCCCATCATTGTATTTACCTGACAACAATCCCGCAGCTAAAGGGCTCCAGATTGTTGTTCCAAGCCCAACATTTTTATATATCTCCAGGTATTCTTTCTCGATCTTATCTCTTTCAAATAAATTATACTGTGGCTGTTCCATCGTTGGGCCAATCAACCTATAATCATTAGCTACCTTATGCGCTTCCATGATCTCGACTCCACTCCATTCACTTGTTCCCCAATACATGATCTTACCCTGCTGAATAAGGTGATTCATTGCCCATACTGTTTCTGAAACAGGCGTGTTCTTATCCGGGCGGTGACAAAAATACAGATCAAGATAATCCACCTGCAGTCTTTGAAGGGCTTCATCACAAGCTTCTAATAAATGCTTACGGCTGCATCCTGTCTGGTTAGGCTTATTCTGCATTCCCCTCCATCCCCAAAATGCTTTTGAGGACACAGTATAAGATGTCCTGTCCCACTTTTTCTTTTTGATCACACGGCCCATCATTTTTTCGCTTTCTCCCAGCGCATATACTTCAGCGTTATCGAAGAAATTGATCCCATTATCATATGCAATGCCCATTAATTCGTCCGCAACTTTATCGTTGATCTGCTTACTGAAACTAACCCAGCTTCCAAAAGACAGGACGCTTAATTGTAACCCGGACCTGCCTAATCTTCGATACTCCATAAAATATAATTAATGATCTAAGTTACCACGTTTATAACCAAATACTTTATGGGTATAGCGTAAAACTATTGCGGAAATCTTGATGCAGCTACATTGATGATCCCGGTAGGCTGTATGATATGCCAGTTCTTAAAATCCTGGCTTGCTTCCATTCCAATGCCATCCAGGATCTGTGTCTTTGTTCTTATCCTTACAGGTTTATCAGTGTAAAATTCCGTATTCCTGCGATTACGGTCCCAGTATAACTCCCGGCAATAAAGGGTATCACCTTCCTGTAAATTGATAACCTTAACACTATCCTTTAAAAAAACCAGGCTCTGGCTTTCTTTATACTTTGCATATAAGGCAGTCAATTTGCTTTCAACTTTTCCGGAATCATTATAAAAATCAGCTTGCAGGCTTTTAGGAAATTCGTAATAAGGCATGGTATCCTGCACACGCAGCATCAATGGAGCCGTCAATATTGATTTCGTTCTCCCGTTAGTTGTATAGTTTAATTTTATATCCCTTGCTTCTTCGATACCAAGCTTTTTTTTATAAAGCTGGTTTATTTCATTTTCGCTGTTCTCACAACCGGTAAAAAAAATGCAGCCCGATATAAGGGCTGCGGTAAATTTTAATAATGTTGATGATGGCATATCGTTCAGGCAATACTGTTAGTCAAAGCTTCTCTTCTGAAACCAGCGGGCATTCATTGAGATGCCTATATTTATACGCGTGATATTTTCTCTCACACTTTGTGTTTGCCGATTTCCCTTTGCACCGAATTCAAAACCGGTATTAAGCATAACATAATCTCCGAATCTTGTATGCTGCACTGACGTTACCAGAGGAAAACTTGCACCAATTGTTACTGCATAGGCAGGCCTGTTCTTGTCAAGCTTTATATAATCGTTGCCATAATAAAACCCTGCACGATATCTTACGAAACTCCAGTATTTTCCCGAAGGAGTGTTGTCTTTAGCAGGAAAATATTGGGCTCCTGCACGGATTGTCCAATTATCCTGTACAGCCTCTTTTTGACCATAACTGCGATATGAATTCCAATTTGTTGTTTCAAAGTCAACCCCAAATAACCAGTGCTTATTGTAAAAATTGAAGCCGCCTCCATAAGTGGCCGGAACCTTTACAGTTCCTTTGATATCCTTAGTATATGCTACTGTATCTATCGTTACAGTTCCGCCGTTACCGTCATAAGTGAATGTTCCTTCAAAATTATCAGTCTTCGCTTTTAGATCCTGTTGCAGATTTCCATATGCGCCCAACCCAAGTGTTCCGTGAGCAAGCTTGATGGTGTATTGAGCACCAAGGTTAAGGAACAAACCACTAAAATGGACTTGGGTTTCTGTATTAGATTGATAATAGATTACCGTATCATTCAGAAAACTCTTACGCGTACTGTAATCCTTATTCCCGAAACTGTAGCCCGTATTAATTCCAAAACTCAGGTTCTTTATTCTTATAGCAGTTCCGATATTGATCTGGTTCAAACCTCCGCTTCCTTCGTTTATTGTACTTAAACTGTCATTAAAGTTTGGGAGAAGCTGGATACGCTCGATCTTTTCTATCTTATAACTGATACGGCTAACCGGCCTAAGGCCAAAAGTGAGTCCCCATGAATTTCCGCGTCTTTTCATTTTTGCAGAAGAGATCGGAAATGCAAGCTGCAGGTATGAGATTAAGGTATTTGTTGCCCGGAATTTTTCAGGACTACTATTGCTTTTTAACGTGCGGATATCAATTTCGCCGCCTACATCAAAAATGGTTATGGCTGTATTGCCAATTGCTGCAGGGTTTATCAGGTTTATGCTACGGTAATCTGTATATGCAGCCGAAATTCCTCCCATGCCACGACTAACAATATTTTGGTTTGGAACAATATCTCCAATCCCATACCTTGAGTATGGTGAATTTTCCTGGGCAGATACAAATGAAAAGATCGAAAGAAATATTAACAGGCCAAAAATTCTCTTAAACCACGCAGTTGTTAAGTTCGCTAAGTGCATACAGTCCTTTAAATAAAAAATTATAGTCGGCAAATATCTTGTTTTTAAGTTGACTGGCAAAATAGGTAGAATTGCCCCCGGTTAAAACGACGTTAAAGTTGCTATACTTTTCAGCATATTTTTGTATGAAACCATCGATCTCACTGGCTATTCCTACCAACACACCACTTTGTAAATTGGTCTTAGTATCGTATCCTATGAACGGATAGTTCCAGTCTTCCTTAACCAGCGGTAATTTTGCCGTGAACATATTCATAGATTTAAAGCGCATATCCATTCCCGGGGATATACTACCTCCTAAAAACTGGTTATATTGATTCACAAAATTGTAAGTGATACAACTACCAAGTCCTATAATAAGATTATTCTTTCCACCAAAAAAATGAACAGCGGCTGATACAAGAGCGAGCCGGTCTGCACCAATGGTTTCAGGCTTTCCAACGGGAGTTGTAAACTTTCTTTTCGTTTGATGTGAGATCTTATGAAAAATAGTTTTGGATAAAAGTAGTTGTTCAATTTCTGGATTGTGTTCAATAACTGAAGAAAGGATCGTCTTTTCAGGGCTATAATCCTTTAATATTTGTGAAATAGTTTCGCTGCTGTCATCAGGTAAAAATATTTCCCTTATTAATTGGTCATCTTTAAATATAGCAGCTTTAAGGCGGGTATTTCCAAAGTCCAGGCAAAGGGTCGTAATTACCATACTTCTTTAATTGATTTTGAATCCACCAGGGTTCTTAAAATGCCCATTCAGTTTTATCTTACCTTTTAATACATCCATCTCTTTCATTACCGGCAACACCCTCATAATATGCCTCTTTAAAAATTCCTGCCGTTGAACCTCTTGTAAAAATTCAAGCACAAGGTATTCATCATCTATCGATAGTCCTGCATGATGAGCAACATCATAACTTATCAATTCATCCTCCGGCTTATTGAATTCTTTTGTTACATTCAAATGCTTATGGATCTCACGTATTCCTTCCATCACTTTTTTCATAAGACTGGCACTTCCGCGACTTGTATTTTTCGGATATGTTACAATAGCACCCCCGTATAGCTTGTCAGGAAGCTCATTAACCAGCTCAAGGATCTTGAACACCATGATACCCTCTGTTTTTATATCCATCTTACCGTCATCATACAACTTATTTATTTCAACAACCCTCATCAATGTACCCATTTCCGTAAGTTTGTTATTGATAACAGCCGGGATACCAAAAGGCTTCCTGTTATCGAAAGATTCTTTGATCAATTGTTTATACCTGGGTTCGAAGATATGGAGGTTCAACTGTTCCCCCGGATAAACAACAAGGGCCAATGGAAATATGGGAATAAAATTTGTCATCAGTACGCTAAATTAATAATATAAATATCATCATCATTGGCAAGAATCATGCAGATATGAATGAGTGTTGCCTGGTGAAAATAAAATATTCTTCAACCCATTTAATTTGATAGAATAACCTGCTCCTATTTAAAAATAATATTTGCGAGTCCTTGAAAATATAATTATTAGCCGTACCGACAGTATTGGTGATATTGTAATGGCTATGCCCGTAGCTACCGTACTTAAGAAACAATTCCCGGGAATTAAGATCGCTGTTTTAGGAAAAGCATATACCAGGGATATGGCGATGGCTTGTGAAAATGTCGACCAGTTCATCACTGTTGAGGAATTTATGCAAACTGATATTTTAATTGATGGCAACAAGCCAAAAGCAATGCTGCATCTTACAACAGAGTCTGAAGTTGCAAAACGTGCATTAAAATTAAATATCCCAATTCGAATTGGCACAAGTCGCCGTTTATTTCATTTGTGGACGTGTAACAGGTTTGTTTGGCTGAATAGAAAAAACAGTGGTCTCCACGAAACACAGCTTAACCTAAAGTTGTTACAACCGATTGGAATAAAAGTTACATTGTCCTTAGAAAATATCGGAAGATCTTACGGATTGACCAGGCTAGAAGAATTAACAGGTCCAAATAAAAGTTTTCTCAGCAACGACAAATACAATCTGATCATACATGCAAAATCCCGTGGAAGTTCGAGGGAATGGCCACTCCAGAACTTTATCAAGCTGATCAATTCACTGGATGAGGGTTCTTATAATATTATATTGTCAGGAGTAAAAGAAGAAATACCATTCATAAATGAGATCGTTAAAAATATAAACAAGCCTGTTAACGTGATCGCCGGGCAAATTGGGCTAAAGCAATTCATACCATTTGTAAAAGCTGCTGATGCAGTACTTTCTAACAGTACAGGACCTGTTCACATTGCAGCAGCGCTTGGAAAAGATGTGATAGGTATTTACCCGCCATTAAGGTCAAAAGAACCTGCCAGATGGGGACCTGTAGGACCCAAAGCAAAAGTATTCGTCCTGGATAAAAGTTGCATAGATTGTAAACTTACACCTGATCATTGTAGTTGTATTAATGCAATTGAACCTATATCAATTAAAATAGCCTTAGATAAATTAATGGAAGAAAAAAGAAAGGTATTACCAGGTCATTCTTAAAAATTATTGTATAGCATCTTACTTATATAAATTCATTTTTCGAAGTTTATCTTTGAGTTATTGATAGAATATTTTATGTGGAATGATAAGGTTCAACAAATTAAAGAGGGAGAGATAAAAGTTATCTCCAGGTGCATTTCTCTTATTGAGAACAGGGTAGATGGTTATGAACAACTTTTGCAAAGCATAGAAACCCGTGATATACCGGTAATTGGAATTACGGGCCCGCCAGGAGCAGGAAAAAGTACATTAGCCGATGCATTGATAACAGAAGCAATTGCAGAACATAAAAGAGTTGCAGTGCTTTGTGTTGATCCATCCTCACCTTTTACATTTGGTTCTTTGCTTGGAGACAGGATCCGGATGAGCAAATGGTACAATGTACCCTCGGTTTATATAAGATCGCTTGCTACAAGAGGTTCGCTTGGTGGACTTCATCCTATGATCATAGAGATCACTGACCTTTTACGATCATCCAATTTTGATATGATCCTGATCGAAACTGTAGGTATTGGTCAAAGTGAGATAGATATCTCAGGCATTGCAGATATTACTATTGTGGTTCTTGTTCCTGAAGCCGGCGATGATATCCAGGCTATGAAAGCTGGCATCATGGAGATCGCCGACATATTTGTTATAAATAAAAGTGACCGGCCCGGCGCAGATATCTTTGTCGGTAATTTAAAAAATAACCTGCCTGCTGAAGCACAAACACCAATCATGAAAACCATTGCAGGCAATCATGAAGGTGTTCATGATCTGTACACCCTGCTAAAAAGCTATTTTGACAATGGCAGGAAATCGCAGCGGAAATTTACAGTACTTGCTAATAAAGCTTATGGACTTATAAGCCATCGGCGAATGAATGATCTACATATCTCTGAACTTGAGACAGAAATAAAGGACGCTATGAAGCTGCCGGGAACCTTTAACTTTTACCAGTTCATTAATAGTAAAGTCTCTAAATAATTATCAGGGCCTGTAAGTACGGCGGCTCATTCTAAAAGACCATTTTATATAGGATATCCACTCTGACATCTTTGTAACCTTTCGCTTATAAAAAAATATATGACGGGCATTTTTCAGTAAAAACAAAAAGAGGGAGTACGAAAAGCGTTTATTGCTGAGCGTTATGAATTGCTTCCTGGCCTCAGTGATCCAGGATCTGTTTGGTGCATTGATCAGCAGGTTTCCCAAAAATGCATTTAGGTATTCGATCCTGCTAATAAAAAAAAGGTCTTCATTCAATACTTTTGTAACATTTCCGGGATGCTGCCTCCAAAGAGTTAAATGCTCCTGCAGGCACCTGATGGGGCCAAGACACATGGCACTTAAGGTGATCCACCAATCATATGCAATGGTCTCCCCGGTTGGATGCGGTATACTTCTCAATACTTTCTGACTGATCAGCATGTTATGACCAAGCGTAAACGATATCAATAAAGATCTTTTTATTTCTGTTCCCTCCAGCCGGATTATTCCTTTCGTATTTCCTGTGACTGCTTTAGGAATCGTGCCTGTAAAAGGCTGCGATAAACAATAAACCATAGAAGCATCCAGGTTATTTTCATGAAAGGTGACCAGCCTTGTTATTTTACAAGGCAGCCATATATCATCCTGGTCACAGAAAATAATATAATCACCCCCGGCAAATTTTATTGCATGAAAAAAATTTTTATTGAGGCCTTTCACCTTTATGGATGTGAATATCCTGTTTCCCGCTTTCGAACACCAATCTTTTAAGATGGTAGCAGTATTATCGGAACTGTTGTTATCTGAGCAGATGAATTGCAGGTTAGGATAGTCTTGCTGTTCCAGGCTTGTGAGCTGCTCATTTAAAAATAATTCCCCGTTATAGGTGCAAATTACCACGCTCACGAGGGGGCTATTCATTGTTATGATTTTTTTGCAATGAATGAACAAACCGGCAGAGCCATTTTGTCGACGTTATTAAAAGGCCCTTCTTTATATGATTGCTGGATCTTTTCTTTGATCAATGCCGAGCACTTGAATTCTTCTATGCGATCCATTAATTGCTTCATCGTACTGTAATAAATGCTGTAAGGCTGCAGGTCACTATTTGTATTACAGTGATCCGGCAACAGGAATGGCTTTTTATAACCCAATCCCAGGTTGAATGAACCGGAGATGCGGCTATTAGTATACAGCTCATCATTTTGGAGTTTTATAAGAGGGAGCAGGATATCGCTTTGCATAATATAATTATGAAACGTGTCATAGTCTACATGCCTATCAAAATAAACAATGTGTTTTTTCCACCAGGCAGTTTCTTTCCACCCAGCCTCAACAATATTATCCAGGTTATATTTTCCTAAAAATATGAAGCGGATAGATGAAGAAATGTTTCCTCGCTGAATTTCATTCAGCAACGGCTTGTAATCCCGCCTGATGTGTTCTGCTTCCCCGGCAACGGTTACCCAAAATTCTGATGCAGGCTTTATGATATTCCTTTTCTTAGGACGTGGAAAATATATAGGATAGAAAACGGCTAATTTAAATACCGGGTCAGGGTGGATATTCTTTAGAAGGTTATCGCTCAGTACATAAAATTTCCGGATCTTTTTTGACAAGATCTTTGTGAACGTTACACTTTTTTCAAGCTTTTTTGCATTGTGCGCAATGGCGGTACAATTGATCTTATTTGGAATAAAGAAACTTAAATTTCTAACGATCGTTATCTCCGTGGTATTAATGACCAGGGTATCGATCTTTTTTTTCCGCATATAATTGCAAACGGAAGTAATAGCCGTCAATTGGGAAATGGATGTAAACTTATCTGATAGTGTTAATAGTCCCGAGAGCCGCTCTTTTTCGGGAAACAATGGCACCAGCTTTTTATTGCATGCAAGATGAACGTCATGTTCTTGCAGCTTTAATAAATGTACAAATGTATAAATACATTCAATATGAGATCCACCCATTTCAAGTATCAATACATTCATTGCAGGAATATTAATCAGCCATGGTTAGGCGGTCAATTGGTTATATAATTTAAAATATGCTTTTGCGGTTTTATTCCAATCGAACATCTTTGCCCTCTCCTTAACTTTTTGCGATTGTAACGGATCGCAGGTAAACTGTGCCAGGGATTCCTTAAAGGTTTTCCTCATATCGTCCGGATCAAAGGACTCAAAATAATATGCAGCTTCCCCACCGATCTCCGGCATGCAGGTTTGCGTGGAAAGAAATATTGGAATCCCAAAATTCATAGCCTCCACTGCGGGCATTCCAAACCCTTCCGCAATAGAAGGAAAAAGAAATGCCTTTGTATTTGTTAGCAGCCACCACTTTTCACCTTGCGTAATGGGTCCTGGAATTATAAGCCTTTCCAGCACATTGTGTTTTTTTGCTTCAAAAATTATTTTGTCAAGATATTTTTGCTCCTGTGTAATTCCTGCTATCACAAGCTTATAATTGTTGCCTGGTAGCAGGGCCGGCAATACATGAAAATTCTTTTTAGCAGCGATGGTCGCTACCGTGAATAAAAATTCTTCCCCCTTATTTATGAAGGAAGGTTTTTCCAGCGGTTCTTTTACGTAATCTATGTTACAGCCATTGTAGATAACCTGCACGGGAATGTTTTTTAGATCAAGGTGTTCCTGGATGCATTCCAGCGTGAAATTGGAGATGACGGTCAACTGGTCCGACCTGTTGATCTTCTCCTGCAGTTGCCGCATGTATTTGCGTTGCTTGCTTTCCGTCTTTTTATTTTCATACAAAAAGTTCAGATCATGAATCGTCAGTAGTTTTTTAATTCTTTTCTGGGTTGGATAATACATTGTTCCCTGGAAAGTGCCGTGCCAGAGGTCAAATTTTGAAACATGTGGATTTATCAATTTGTGCCTCGATCGCTGGATAACATATTCCTGTTCTTTCCCAAGGAAGTCAAGATCCTTTTCTGGAACATAAAATCCAAGATCGATATCATCAATCAATTTATTGCGGAGTAACGCTTTGCTTAATTGAGAGCAATATTCATATAGGCCCGTGTAAGGATATTTCATGCGCTCACAGTCGATAAGGGCCTTCTTTTTGGTCATTTTTTTATATGAGTTGCGAAGTTAAGTATAAACCTTGCTTATGTGCAGGTCGGGAATGAATGCTATTATGTGTTGAGATGCAGTAAGGAGAAATTAGATCATTCAGCATGGTTGTTATTCTTCCACCACCGATATGCAATAAATCCGACGATAGTAAAAGGGGCCAGCATGAGATACAAAATGCCGGAATTTAATCCCTGTGCCGGCTTTTCACCAAGCTGTTGAGCCGTTTTGGTACACATGG
>JBDSDG010000163.1:0-4813 GCA_039920685.1 Ferruginibacter sp. | reverse complement strand
TAATTGTTATGGGAGGATTTATCCACCTGCAAATAATGATATAAGCGAGCTGGAGAATGAACATCCATAACAACAACCGCAATAATTTTCTTAACCAGCTTTTTTTAGCACCAGCCATGGTAAATTTTTGAGCCCTATTTTTTTTCACCGGTAACCTGAATGTATTCCATTCTATATCCCTTTTTCCCAATTACAATTCCTTTGCTTCCGCTTTTTGATAAAAGATAGCCGATCGCTGCAAGGCCGACTGATGCGGCCAATAATGCCGGGCTGAATTTTTCCCTATCGGCTAAATACACTACTCCACTTGCCAGTGTTAATACGATCCCTCCGCCTAATAATGCTGCGCCACTTCCGCTCACATTAAATCCTTTTTGTTTTTTTCCAATGCTTGCTATGTCATGATAGTTATATGCAAACCGAAAACTTCCTGCGGTGTCTGTAACATATACACCAAATTGTGTTGGTATACGGCGTATAAGAAATTCCTGCAGGTAAAGTGTATCTTTCTCGATCCTTGTTATCACAGCATCTCTATATGCTCCTGAAATTGTAAGAAACTCGATCTGGGTTCCTGCATAATACGATCTGATGGTTTTGTTCTTCTTTTTAAGAATAATAAAATCGGAAGGCTGTGCATATGCAGAACCTGTAATTATAAATAAAAAAAATATTATCCAACGCATCATATTATTTGTGTTTTGCTGTAGCCCAGATAACACCGGCTATCAATACAGCTCCGAAAATAACGAACATCAAACCCGAAATTTTGTTGATGATAATTATATTCCGATCTGTGAGTTTTTTTCGCAATCTCCCTGCAAGATTTATTTTAAAAATATCGGCAGCCATATTTAGAACGAGACATATTGAAAAGATCATGACCCTTTCATCAAAGGTATTGGATAGCGATTTGGTTGCGGCCGCAAACCAAAGTGCAATAACACCAGGGTTAAGGGTATTTATCAAAAAACCAGTTACGAATAACCTTGCATGCGTGGCATTGCCGATCTTGATCCCCTTATCTAATTGCTCTTTGTTATGATAAACTTTAAAAAACAAGTAATATATACCAAGACTAATCAGGAAGATACCACCCGCGATACCGATCGGTTTTTTGTGTGTAATCACACTTTCAAATAAACCACTGAAAAGATTTGCAGTAACCACCCAGAAAATGTCGCTCAGCCAAACTCCGCAAATAAAATAAAATGCGCTGGCAAGGCCATAATTAATTCTAAGTTTGATAATAGTGAAGATCACCGGCCCCACAGAAAATACCAGGGCCAGTCCCAATAGCAACCCTGAAATTATCGCATCGGTCATTCAATATTTTTTGATGTGGTCAAGTGATCCGGCGTAAAGAAAATAAAAGATCAGATCTTTTCCTGTTGTAAAAATAGCTGCCAGTCATCAAGCATTTTAGCCTTTAACACCCGTGGGAATTTATGCTGTCCACCTACCTTACCTTTTGATATCATGAAATTCATAAAGATCTCTTCCGGTAAAACTTCCACATTCACGGCTTTCAATGCGTGCCTGCGCTCCACTTCATAATCATCATTTAGCAATTTCAAATTATCATCAATAACCGTTGCAAGTTTAAAGGCATTCACATTGTCGTTTGTTGCCACATACCATTTGTGTGCAAAGAAAGTACCGTGCGGAATGCCAGCCACCGTAAATTCCGGAATGAATATATTTAGTTCCTCAGCTGCCATTTCAATGGCTTTGTTCATATTATCCACACTTAAATGTTCACCAACAAGGCTAAGGAAATGGCGGGTCCTCCCAGTAATTATGATCTCATTTTTTTCCCTGTCTACCAGTTTAACGGTATCTCCTATGGCATATCGCCATGCTCCTGCGTTCGTACTTATTAATAGTGCATAATCCTTATTCTCCTCGATCTCATGGATCATAAATGTTTCCGGCTCCCCGACCATATTTCCTTCACTGTCAAAATTCTTTTCATCAAATGGCACGAATTCAAAGAAAATATTGTTGTTCAACGCAAGCTGCATTGCACCTTTACTGTCCTGCCGGCTTTGATAAGCAAGAAATCCTTCACTGGCAAGGTATGTTTCTATATAAGTGATCGGTTTTCCCATAAGCTTGGCAAATCCTTTTTTATAAGGCTCCATAGCTACACCACCGTGAACATAAAAAGCAAGGTTTGGCCAGATCTCGTGGATATTTTTTAAATTATAGCGTTCAATAATATTCTCAATACATAACTGAAGCCATGCAGGTACGCCGACGATAAAACCAATATCCCAGTTTGGTGCATTCTCAACAACCTCTTCCAGCTTTTTTGTCCAATCCTTTTCTTTTGCGATCTTTTTCCCGGGTTTATACAGTCCAAGCCCCTGGAACCAAAATGGAATATTCTTTTGTTGAATGCCGCTCAGGTCACCTGCATAATAAGTAGGTCCTTTTTCCAGTTGTGTGCTGCCCCCGAGGATAAGCCAGCCTTTACTCACGGCGCTTTTCGGCACCTTTGCATAACGGGTTAGGCTTAATAACTGCCTGAAACTAGTAACTGTATTGCTTCGGATTAGGTCTTTTGTAACCGGAATGTATTTACTCGATGCATCACTTGTGCCACTGCTTAAAGCAAAATATTTGATCACACCTGGCCAGCAAACATCTGGAATTCCTTCAAGGGCCTTATACCACCAATCGTGATAGATCTTGCTATAGTTGTATGTGGGAACCAACTCCTGGAATCGTTTTCCCGGATGACGGCTGAGCAGGATCTCATCGAATTTATATAATTGCCCAAACTGTGTGAATCGTGCTCGTCGCAATAATTTTTTTAGCACTTTTAATTGCTGACTTCGTGCATCGCTCACCGGTATATTCAGTGCACGGGCAATGCCTTTAGGAAGTTTTATCTCGATAAGTGCCATTAACAGTTGCTGTTGAGAAACAAATATAATTTATTGGGAAACTAATGCCTAACAAAAAAAGGTTTAAGGGTTTAGGTGTGTTAAACGTGGTAAAGATCAAAGAGATCAGGTTCGCGTTGACTCACCCTAAAATAAATTGGTCTGCGATTCTCCCACCATGCATCAGCAAGCATAATTTTTAAACAGGGCTTCATTTGTTATTAATAAAAATTGGCTACGTTTGTCGTCTAAAAAAAGATAAATGAAGAAAATATTTTTAACGCTTTTACTCGGTGCAGGCTTGTTCAAAGCGAGCGCTGATGAAGGGATGTGGCTTCCAATGCTACTGGGCCAGCAGGTTTACAATGATATGGTGAAAAAAGGATTGAAGCTTACAAAAGAACAATTGTACTCGATCAATAAATCATCCTTAAAGGATGCTATCCTGATTTTCGGTAGTGGTTGTACCGGTGAGATCGTTAGTAACCAGGGGTTGATATTTACAAATCACCATTGCGGTTACGCAGCCATTGTGGCCGCCAGCACGGTGGAGCATAATTATTTACTTGAAGGTTTCTACGCTTACAATAAAGGGCAGGAGATTCCTACAAAGCTTACAGTTCAATTCCTTGACAGGATCGTGGATGTAACAAAAGAAGTTGAAGATGGTGTTAAAGGACTAAGCTGGGCCGATAGGGTAAAAAAATTACAGGAGGTTTATAAGCAGATAACTGATAAAGTACTTGACAAAGAGAATGGGCTTAATGGAAGAGTTTACAGTATGTTCAAGGACAACCAATACCTGATGTATGTATATAAGGTTTATAAGGATATCCGGTTGGTAGGAGCACCACCGGAAAGTGTTGGAAAGTTTGGAGGAGATACCGACAACTGGGAATGGCCACGCCATACCGGAGATTTTTCGATCTATCGTGTTTATGCAGCTAAAGATGGGAAGCCTGTAGAATACAATAATGACAATGTGCCATTGGTTCCGAAATATTCATTGCCTGTAAGTATCAGAAGCCTGAAAGATGGAGATTTTGCAATGATCTATGGTTATCCCGGCGGGACAAACCGGTACGAGACAAGCTTTGGCATTAAATTAAAAAATGAAATTGAAAATCCCAGCCTTGTTTCCTTGCGTGACATGAGATTGAAATATATGCATGAGCAAATGATCAAGGACCCTGCAGTCAAATTGCAGCTTGCCCCCAATTATGCAACGGTTGCTAATTACTGGAAGTTTTTTGACGGGGAAACAAAACAGCTGATAAAGTTCAAGACCTATGAACAGAAGCAGCAATACGAACAGAAATTTATCAATTGGGCGAAAGGCAAGCCTGAATATGAAAGCATATTCGCCGAATATGAAAAGAATTATGCAGCATGGACACCGTACAGCAAACACAGGCAATATATACGCGAAGGAATTTTAGGTTCTCCATTGGCTGCGCAAGCTGCATCGCTGATGGCTTTGGAAGGCGCCATTGTAAAAACTGATGCGACAAGTGCAGATATTAAAAAAGCAGCGGATGCTGCAGATGCTGCACGCAAAACATACATGGAATCAGCAAACAGGCCAAGTGATGAAAAAATATTGGCAGCAATTGTAATGGCTTTTTACAACGATATTGAAAAGAGCCAGCACCCGGTTGGATTTTATGAAAAAATGAAAGCTGCGTATGGGCCTTTAAATGATGAAGCGACTTATAAGAAGTGGGCAAAAGATGTCTTTGATAAAACAATGATCCTTGATAATGCAAAATGGGATGCTTTTGTTGCAAACCCCGATGCTGCTGTATTACAAAACGATCCTGCTTTTGCTTATGCTTCGGCTTTTATAAAAAACTACAACACCAAGTATGCTCCCATCTATACTGCTTTTGTAAATAAAAATGCTGAGCTTGGCAGAAGCTATT
>JBDSDG010000162.1:0-7245 GCA_039920685.1 Ferruginibacter sp. | reverse complement strand
GAGCATTTATATGAATGCTTACATCCCCTTTCAAATTTTTTTTCATGCTCATTGCTGTTTTTTATTATTTAATAAATTTCCATGCCATATTAAGGAAGCAGGAACCGAATCAATCGCAAACGTAAGTATTCAAATGTGCATTTGAAGTATATTTAATTATTTGTATGAAGGAAACATCGATCAATATTGAAAAGGTGAACTTCTCCCAGCTTGATGAGTTAATGGAAATTTCAATCGAAACCTTCTATCAATCATTTATTTCAGGTAACACTGAAGAGAACATGAAAGATTATATGGATCGGTTTTTTTCTTCCGCGAAGTTAACTGAGGAATTATCAGATCCAGGCTCTTCATTTTACCTTGCCAGGCAAGGTAGAAATTGTATTGGCTACCTGAAATTGAATACCGGTCAATCCCAAACAGATATGAAAGAAGCTGATAGCCTTGAGATCGAAAGAATTTATGTTCGTAATAAATGGCAGGGCCAGGGTGTAGGTCAAAAATTATTTGAAAAAGCTCTTGCATTTGCAAAAGAATCCGGTTCAAAATATATGTGGCTGGGAGTGTGGGAGAAAAACACAAGTGCCATAAAATTTTACGAGCGCAATGGAATGGTAAAATTCTCCTCACACAAGTTTAAGCTTGGGGAAGATTTGCAGACGGATATCCTGATGAAACTTAATATTGTCAATGATGGAGCGAAGGTTTCATTTTGTGATCTGTAAATTCCTTTGTTACAAGGTTTATCTAATACATTGTATTTTCTATAACTTGTACAACTAACTGCTTTCAGCATGAAAATTTTCAGGAGCCTATATATCCAGGTTATCATTGCAATTGTAATTGGTGTATTGCTTGGTAATTTTTATCCTACGATCGCACTGCAATTAAAGCCATTTGGCGATGGATTTATCAGGTTGATCAGGATGATGATAGCTCCTGTAATTTTTTGTACAATCGTTACCGGCATTGCAAGTATGCAGGATACAAAAAAGGTTGGAAGGGTTGGATTAAAAGCGATCATTTATTTTGAAATTGTCACAACCATTGCTTTGCTGATAGGTTTGGCAGTAGTAAACATTTTAAAACCTGGTGCCGGGATGCATGTTGATGCTTCTACACTCGATGTAAGTTCTGTGCAAGGCTATATTACAGAAAGTAAGAACCACAGCATTGCGGATTTCATTCTTAATATCATTCCTGAAAATATTGTAAATGCTATATCTAACAGCAACTTGTTACAGGTTTTATTTTTTTCAATTTTACTTGGTTTTGCATTGTCTAAAATGGGGCTTAAAGCGGCTCCGCTACTAAAAGGTATCCAATCTTTTGAGACAGCACTTTTTACTATTATTAAAATGATTATGAAAGTGGCTCCACTGGGAGCACTTGGAGCAATGGCATTTACTATTGGAAAATATGGAATTGGCTCACTTGCATCATTGGGGCAATTGATGATCTCATTTTATATAACATGCATCATTTTCATTGTAGTTATTTTGGGTAGTATCCTGAAACTCACCGGGTTTAATTTATTTCGTCTTTTAAAATATCTAAAGGAAGAATTGCTGATCGTATTGGGTACATCCTCTTCAGAAGCTGCGTTGCCAACGTTAATGGCTAAATTAAAAGGCGTGGGCTGTTCCGAACCGGTAGTTGGATTGGTGGTGCCCACAGGTTATTCGTTTAACCTGGATGGTACATCCATATACCTGACCATGGCTGCCGTATTCCTGGCACAGGCAACTAATACCCCATTAAATTTTGGTCACCAGCTTACTTTATTGTTTGTTCTGCTGCTTACTTCCAAAGGTGCAGCAGGAGTTACCGGGAGTGGTTTTATTACCCTTGCTGCAACACTACCCACTGTTGAACATATTCCGGTTGCCGCAATCGCATTAATTTTGGGGATAGACAGGTTCATGAGTGAAGGTAGAGCGATCACAAACATCATAGGAAATGCTGTTGCAACGATCGTTGTAGCAAAATGGGAAAAGGAAATTGATGTGGACATCGCTAGAGTGATCATCGGGTAATATTTTTACATCATTAAAAAAATATCATGAAAAATGTATTGATCGGATTAAGCTTGTTATTATGTTCCTGTAAGTTGCACGACAAGATGTATAATAAATATGTTGCTAATAATGACAACCTGTTCAAGGAGGTTCAGACGGGTGGTGTGAAGGTTATTAAAATAAATACAGCAAAAGGTAACTTTAACGTATGGACGAAAAGTGTTGGTAACAATCCAAAAATAAAATTGCTTTTGCTGAATGGCGGCCCTGGTGCCACCCATGAGTATTTTGAGTGCTTTGAAAGTTTTATGCCACAGGAAGGAATTGAATTTATTTATTACGATCAGTTAGGCTGCGGAAATTCAGATGATCCAAAAGATACAACCATGTGGGACCTTTCCAGGTTTGTGGAAGAAGTTGAACAGGTTCGGACTGTATTGAATTTGAATCACGATAATTTTTACCTGCTCGGTCATTCATGGGGAGGCATCCTTGCCATGCAATATGCATTGAAATACCAGGGTAATTTAAAAGGCCTTATCATCAGCAATATGATGAGCAGTGCTCCTGAGTATGGAAAATATGCACAAGATGTTTTGGCAAAGCAATTCGATCCAAAGGTATTAGATACGATACGGCAGATCGAAGCAAAAAAAGATTTTCAAAATCCAAAGTATATGGGTTTACTGATGCCGCACTTTTATGCAAAGCATATTTGCAGGCTTCCGCTGGATCAATGGCCGGAGCCTGTTAACCGCTCTTTTGCAAAAATGAACCAGTCGCTTTATGTTACGATGCAGGGGCCGAGCGAATTCGGAATCGCTGGTAACCTTGTAAACTGGGATGTGAGATCACAGCTAAAAACCATCAAGACCCCAACGCTTGTAATTGGTGGAACACATGATACCATGGATCCAGAGCATATGAAATGGATGAGTGCACAAGTACAGAAAGGAAGATTCCTCCTTTGTCCGGAAGGCAGTCATATGGATATGTACGATGATCAGAAGCATTATTTTCCGGGGCTGATACAGTTTATTAAGGATGTTGATGAGGGGAGTTTTTGATGGCAGTCCTTAGTTCTTAGTTCTTAGTTCTTAGTTTTTAGTTCTTAGTTTGAGGTTGGAGGTTGGAGGTTGGAGGTTGGAGCAATTACTAAGTTAACTATTTAATTACACAGTATAAAAATTATAGAGCCATATCCCGCATCCCGTATCCTGTATCCTGTATCTAGTATATAGTATCCTGTATCTAGAATCCTGTATCTAGTATCTAGTATCTAGTATCTAGTATCTAGTATCCGGTATCCGCTATCCCTTATCCTGTATCCCCTCACCTCTATCCCTTTATCCTCGGATCTATTTTTTTGTATAGTATATCTGCCGCAATATTTATCAAAATAAAAATGCAGGCACTTAATAATACGGATCCCATTACAACAGGATAATCAAGTTTTTCAAGAGCATTCACAGTAATTTTTCCAATGCCCTTCCATCCAAAAATATATTCAATGAAAAAAGCGCCGGCAAGTAATTCGGCAAACCATCCTGTTATAGCAGTTATTACAGGATTTAATGCATTTGGAAGGGCATGGTTAAAAATCACTTTACTCTTACTTAAACCTTTCGCATAGGCGGTCCTGATATAATCCTGGTTCAACACATCAAGCATAGAACTTCTTGTAAGCTGGGTAATGATAGCAAGCGGACGTATCCCTAAAGTGAATGCAGGTAATACCAGGTTCCTGAGTTCAAGATATTTTTCGCCCGTTATCTCATCCATTTCATACAAGCTGCCTGTGAGATTTAGGCCGGTGTAAGGATGGAGCACGATACCAAATACGTAAGCTACTATGATGGCCATGAAAAAAGATGGTGCAGAGATACCTGCGATGCTGCTGAAGATAGCTGTATGATCCATCCAGCTTCCTTTTTTAACGGCTGCAAGTATCCCAAGAAGTATTCCTATAATACATGCAAATAACATTGCCGTAAACGCCAGGATCAATGTACCGGGCAATGCGTCTAACAAAACATTTGTGACCGCTGTTTTTGTCTGGTAACTTCTTCCCAGGTATGGGAATTTAATTGCAAATTTTCTTTTGCCTCCAATAAAAATTCCCTTGAGGTTCTTCTCCTTTATATCATTTGTTGAGTAAAATGAAAGCGGGGATACATCATTCAGATAGTATACAAATTGTTTCCACTTCGGTTCATCCAGGTGTAACTGTTTCCTGATATTCTGCATTGTTTTTTTGTCACCGGTTTGCCCTACTATCATCCTGGCCGGATCACCAAATCCCTGGAACATGATAAATACCAAAAGTATCACGCCCAAGATCACAAGAAAGGAATAAAATATTTTTTTGAAAAAGGAATTCACTGGCTAGCTGAAATGTGTTTTTGAAAAATCTTTTCCATTAATACATTACAAATTGACGAAGAAATCACTCGTATACCTTTTGTATGTCTGCCCAGCTTAACTTTTCCAGGATCACCGGGCCCTTCAGTTTAAATATAGTTGGAGTAGCCCTGGCCGCCGTTTTTATTGCGGTAGCATCAGCAGTGAGAACTCCGTTGACCTCGATCTTCGCAGAATTAAGCAGGTCTTCAACCACGGTCCTTTGTGCGGTAACAATATATATTTTTTTATGCTGGGCTGCTGCATGTGCACTTGCCAGCCTGAATTCATTTATCCAATCGGCAATGTTCTCCGGTATCTCTTTCAGAAAAAATAAATAGTATTCATTTGGGTTAATAAGTATTGAATCCGTGACATCATTACCGATATTATCTGTGAGAGAAAAATCGCTTATAGCAGGTACGTTGTTACTGCCTTTTTCTACCAGTGTTTCTTTTCTTTCCACAAATTTCCAGCTGCTATCCGGCAATGCTGATACAGGGAAAGGTTTCTTCTCTCCATTTTTTTCATAAACAAATACGTAATCGAATTTATCCTGGATAGCATTCGCAGGCATCTTGCGGAGTTGAAGGATATCATTTCCTTTCTTAAAAGGAAGGCAATCTGCCAACGGTAAATGTTTTAGAACATGAAGCTGCAACATGATTGTAAGTACGATCGCAAACAACATCAGAACAATTGAGAAAAATGGTTTGGCAAGCGGCATAATATATTCCCGCTTAAGAAGTAAAATAACTGTGAATATCAAAAGAATGATATCCTTGCTGAATGTTTGGATTGGAGTTAATGGAATGCAATCACCAAAACATCCACATGCCCTTATTTTCCCTGTGAATAGAACATAAGAAGTGAGGAAAGTAAAGAACATCATAAGCAACAACAGTATCCAGGTAGTGATCTTTTTTTGCCAACCTATCAATAATGCAAACCCCGCTGCTACCTCAAGCGTTATCATCAATATTGAGAAAGCCAGGGAGTAGCTTGTAAGCGTTTCCATGGTGGACTTCATAAAACCACTATTCGCCCATGCTTCAAAGAACTCCTCCATTTTATAAGCTAAGCCAAGTGGATCGATCGCCTTCACAAGACCTGAAAAAATAAATAAAAACCCGGTCAATATCCTTGCTGTTGTTACCAATGCTCTCATACAAATATTTTATTGCTTTCCTTCATCAATTAATATCAATGCAAAAACTGCATAATTTAAAATATCGAAAAAATTCGCATCAACTCCTTCACTGCTGATCGTTTTTCCTTCATTGGATATGATCTGCTTGATCCGCAGGATCTTTGCCAGGATAAGGTCCACAAAACTCTGCTGGCTCATTTCTCTCCACGCTTCTCCATAGTCATGGTTTTTATCAGACATTAATTGCTTGGCTTGCTTTATCTTATCCGTGTAACGGCTCTGAACTTCGTCTACCGGTAATTGTTCGGGTTCCTCATTATTGATATCTATCTGGATGAGGCCAATGACTGCATAATTAAGTATTCCTTCAAATTCACTTTTAATATTATCTCCGATCCGCTGTGATCCTTTTTCCTGTATTGTTCTTATCCTTTTTGCTTTAATGTAAATCTGGTCGGCAATGGATATTGTCCTGTATACACGCCACGAAGTACCATAATCTATTGTTTTTCGTAAGAATGTTTCCTTGCTATCGCTTACAGCAAGGTCATATTGTTCACTTGTACGCATTCCTTTACAATTGACCGTTTATTATTTCCTAATTTGTGGATCGGTTCAAAAATACAATTACTCCTTCAAATGTTCACACTTAACTGTAAAGGTAAACTGCTAATGCTTGAAACGCCGGTAGTAATGGGTATTATCAACGTTACGCCGGATTCATTTTACAGGGGATCTCTATATGAAGGAAAGGAAGATATCCTGATGCTGGCGAATAAAATGATCACTGATGGCGCAGGCATATTAGATGTAGGCGGACAAAGCACGCGCCCGGGAAGCCAACGTATCTCTGCAAACGAAGAATTAGAAAGAGTAATTCCATTCATACAACTGATTCGCAGGGAATTTCCAAATATCATTATATCAACAGATACTTATTCATCCGTTGTTGCAAGGGAATCGGTAAACAATGGAGCAGATATAATTAATGATATCAGTGGAGGCGAATTGGATATGGACATGATCCCAACAGTAGCATCGCTCAAAGTTCCTTACATCTGCATGCATATGAAAGGCACTCCCGCCACTATGCACAAAAACGCTTCATACGAAGATGTTACCAAAGAAGTACTTGATTATTTTTTCGCAAAGATCTGCGCCTGTAAAAAAGCGGGTATTCATGATGTTATAATAGATCCTGGTTTTGGCTTTGGAAAAAATATCGAACACAATTTTAAACTATTAAAAGACCTGCCAGTTTTTACCAAGCTCCAAAAGCCTCTGTTGGTAGGACTTTCAAGAAAGAGCACCATTTACCGGACATTAGGCGTATCAGCGGAAGAAGCTTTAAATGGAACTACTGTGCTAAATACCCTTGCACTTCAGAATGGGGCAAATATTCTAAGGGTTCATGATGTAAAAGAGGCTGCAGAAGCAATAAGATTATTTTCAGCATACAACAAATAAAAATTGGAAACCGGGGAGCATTGCGATGAATTGCATACCCGGTTTCCAAATAAACGATAATTATTTTTTCATTCTTGAAGTATCCCTGCTCGCTTTTGACATGCTATCTGTGAATTTTTTTTGCATTTCCTGCATCTTCATCTTTTGATCCTGGATCGCGGCAAGAGCCTGTTCCTTTGTAAGAACATCTACAACTTCAATGTCGAAAAT
>JBDSDG010000161.1:0-8550 GCA_039920685.1 Ferruginibacter sp. | reverse complement strand
TGTAAAAAATCTCCGTGGTGGATCTTTACCTGTCCATTGGAACTTCCATAATTGTAATAGTCGTTAATATTCTCTGGCCTGCTTGTAATTAAAGGAAGGGTTTGAACGGAGATCGAATCCCTGGTCTTTATTGAAATATTTTGATTAGCCTGTTGCGATTTTGCCGCAATGGGTGATGAACTTAGAACAAAAGGGAACGAATTTATTTTTAAAAGTGCTGCAGCATCGGTTGTACTGATCGCAACCTGGTTCAGCCATTTTGATTGTGTAAGGATCGTAACTGAACCTGCCATTCTCAGGCTGTCTATATACCTTGGTGTTATTGGAAGGTCGCTGCTATCGATGGCAATGCTATACCTTGTCCGGCGATCCAAAGCCCGTTGACTTAGGTATTGTGAAGGATTTGATATGCTGAAAGGATTGCTGCCTTTATCTTTAAATTGAACGATATAACGGGTGAACTGTGCCTTGCTGGAGAATGAGATCAACAGGAAAATAGCTAATGAGCCCAAAGTTTTTTTCATCGTAGACTTAATATTGAAGGATAAATTTAGGACAAAGTAGGGGAAGTGGGCGGTTGAAGGGTTGAAAGGTTAAAGGGTTGAAAAGTTGAAAGGTTGAAAGGTTGACGGGTTGAAGGTTGAAAAGAGTAGATGTCATCTTGGGGTAGATGACATCTAGGGGTAGATGACATCTCAAAGGATCGAAAGACTCTGGGATACTTAAACACATTCAATATTCCACCACCTTAAACCCCTCATCCCTTCTTATCGTATGCCCATTTCACCAGTGTTGCTCCCCACGTAAATCCTCCTCCAAAGGCCGAAAGAATTAAATTATCTCCCTTTTTTAATTTGTCCTCCCAATCCCATAAACATAACGGAATTGTTGCTGCAGTGGTATTGCCATATTTCTGAATATTGATCATTACCTTTTCTGTTGGAAGCCCCATCCTTGCTGCTGTTGCATTGATGATACGCAGGTTTGCCTGGTGAGGTACAAGCCAGGCAACATCGTCTGAGGTAAGGTTATTTCGCTCCATCACCTCATAACTGATATCAGCCATCCCCTTAACTGCAAATTTAAAAACAGACTGGCCTTCCTGGTACAGGTAATGTTCTTTGGCCAACACGGTTTCCAGAGAAGACGGTCGTAAAGATCCGCCGGCTTTCATGTGTAGATGCCTTCTTCCGCTTCCGTCACTTTTCAACAAGCTATCCAATATACCATTGCCTTCATTGTTGCTTTCCAGCAGAACAGCTCCTGCACCATCTCCAAAGATCACACAGGTGGTTCGATCGCTATAATCAAGAATGCTGCTCATCTTATCAACACCTACAACGATCACTTTTTTATAGCGGCCACTTTCTACAAGTGCAGTACCTGTCGTAAGAGCGAACAGGAAGCCTGAACATGCAGCTGCAATGTCGAAACTAAACGCATTATAGATCCCCGCCTTATCAGCTATAATATTTGCTGTTGCTGGAAACACCATATCCGGTGTCACCGTGGCACAGATTACACAATCGATCTCCGCCGGATCGATCCCCCGTCTTTTACAAAGATCTTTTACTGCTTCGGCTCCCATATCACTGCTGGCAAGGCCTTCACCCTTCTGTATCCTTCTTTCTTTAATGCCGGTCCTGGTTACGATCCATTCATCGCTTGTATCTACCATTGTTTCCAATATCGCATTGGTAAGCTTGTATTCAGGTACATAACCACCAACGCCAGTAATGGCAACATGAGTCTTTTGCATCAATGAAATTTTTATATATGAGGGGTATAAGCCGGTAAAATTAAAGGAAAAAGGTTTTCCGGGTAATCTTAGACGGTTTCAGAAGCAATTTATCCTTATTTTTGGTACCTGCCAGATCCCGAAATTTTATGTATGCATATTTGAAGGGGAAGTTTATTTATAAAAGTCCCGCACAGGTTTATATTGATGTTAGTGGAGTGGGATACGAGGTAAACATCAGCCTTAATACCTATAGTGCCATACAAAAACTGGAGGACGGAAGATTATTTGTTCATTTACAGGTTAAAGAGGATGCGCATATCCTATTTGGCTTTTTTGAAAAAGAAGAAAAAGATATTTTTCTATTGCTGACAAGTGTTTCTGGTGTTGGTGCAGCAACTGCCCGGATGATGTTGTCCTCAATGAGGCCGGAAGAAGTAAGAACTGCTATCCTTCAAGGCAACGTTAGGCTGATGGAAAGTGTCAAGGGAATTGGAAAAAAGACTGCTGAACGCCTCATTCTTGAACTGAAGGATAAAGTGGGAAAGCAAACGCCATCTATAGGCAATATACATTCGGTAAGCAATACTATAGAGCAGGATGCGTTAAATGCACTGACTGCATTGGGCATATCCAGGCAACAAGCAGAGCAATCAATTCAAAAAATAGTCAGGGTTGAGCCTGATATTGTACATTTGGAAGATCTAATTAAAAAAGCATTAAAAGCCATTTGAGAAAATTCTACGTTAATTGATTTACCGAATGTTGCTCAACAGAAAGACCATTTTTAAAGCATTATCAAATTGCTTTTTTGTAGTATTGCTTCTTTGCAATACTGTTGATGTTTCAGCTCAACAGGACTCCTCTACTTTACCAAATATCAATGATAGCTTTCACTACCCGATCAGCGATAGAAGAGGTGATTATCTTTTTGGAGGCTCCAATAGTACATACGATCTGAAAACACCCGCAAATTTTACTGATTCCGTAGTATATGATCCGGCTACCAGGCGTTATATTGTTTATGAAAAAGTTGGAAACAGGTATTCGCGTGTGCCAACTTCATATTCATTTAATGAGTTTTGGGCATTAAGGAACCAGCAGGCAGAGGACGATTACTTCCGGAAAAGAGCAAATACCACAAGCATTTTAAACAGGGGAAGATTTGTAAAGCCAAGGCTTTCATTGACTGACAATTTATTTAACCGGTTATTCGGCAACGGAAAGATCGAGATAAGTCCGCAGGGAAATGTTGATATTACTGTGGGCTACCAGGGACAGAAGATCGACAATCCTACACTTCCGGAAAGAGCAAGGAAGAATGGCGGTCTTGATTTTAATATGAATGCCCAACTGAATGTAAATGCGAATATTGGAGATAAATTAAAATTCCCGATCAATTACAATACACTTGCAAATTTTGATCTTGACAATCAATTAAAGCTTGATTATACCGGTAAGGACGATGAAATATTAAAGCGCTTCGAGGCTGGTAATATCAGCTTTCCTTCAAAAGGAACTTTGATTCCCGGGGCTCAGCAGCTTTTCGGGTTAAAGACACAATTACAATTCGGTAAGTTATACATTACTGCCGTTCTTGCCAATCAAAAATCACAAAGACAAAGTGTGAATTTACAGGGCGGTGCGGCTGCACAGCCTTTCGAAATAAAGGCTGATGAATATGAAGAGAACAGGCATTTCCTTGTCGGACAATATTTCAAAAATAATTACAATAAGTTATTGGCAAAATTACCGGCCATAACCAGTGAGGTTCAGATCTTGAGAATGGAAGTATGGGTTACAAACAGAAATGGTACAACCATTGAAACAAGAGATGTTGTGGGCCTGATGGACCTTGGTGAGAATGCACCGTATAATACATCTATTACTGTCCTTGATCCATCGCCCGTTCCAAAGAATTCAACCAATGACCTTTATTCAAATGTGATCAGCCGACCTGATGCACGAAACCCGGCATTGATCTTCAACAATCTTCAGTTCCTTGGATTGAATCCGGTACAGGACTTTGAAAAGACATTTGCCAGGAAGCTTGATTCCAGCCAATATTTTTATAACCGCGATGTAGGTACGCTTTCACTTAGCCAGCCATTGCAGACAGATGAAGTACTTGCCGTAGCATACCAGTATTCATTCCGGGGAAAGATCTACCAGGTTGGTGAATTTTCCCAGGATGTTCCACCCGATAGCTCTTCTGCTATACAAAAGGTATTGTTCCTGAAATTATTGAAAGCAACATCTCAGCGGCCATCATTGCCGATCTGGGACCTGATGCTTAAAAATGTTTATACAATTGGATACGGCACATTATCGCCCACTGATTTTAAACTGGATGTGCTTTACCAGGAACCCGGGCTTGGCGCAAAAAGATATGTGCCTTTTGGTAATATCAACCAGGGAACACCGATCATTTCTTTGATAAATCTCGACAGGCTTAATAGCCAGCTAGACCCGCAGCCTGATGGTGTATTTGATTATGTGGAAGGTTATACGGTGAACTCACAATATAGCCGGGTGATCTTTCCTGTTCTTGAGCCATTCGGCCGTGACCTTGCGGTTGGTATATATGCTGATACCAACGTGGTGCCGAATATAAAAGATACGCTTTACTATGCCCTGTACGATTCCATAAAAGCAGTTGCGCAACAATATCCCAACCTAAACCGGTTCTTATTAAAAGGAACTGCAAAGACCTCCGGATCTTCTGACATAAGCATTGGCTATAACATTCCGCACGGTTCCGTTACCGTTAGTGCCGGTGGAAGGACCTTACAGGAAGGCGTTGATTATGATATTAATTATGATCTTGGTACGATCAAGATCACCAACCAGGCAATATTAAATGCAGGTTTACCGGTGCAGGTAAATTTTGAAAACAATGCATCCTTTGGATTACAACAACGAAATTACATGGGCTTGCGGCTGGATTATCTCGCAAAGAATACCGCCAAAGAACAACTTTCCTTGGGCGGTACCATTGTAAGATTAGGTGAAAGGCCTTTTTTCACCAAAGTGAATTATAATGAAGATCCGATCAGAAATACCATGTATGGTTTGGATGTGAATTATAGAAAGGATGTTCCCCGCCTCACAAAATTACTTGATAAGCTTCCTTTCTATTCTACAACTGCGCCATCAACTGTAAATGTTTATGCAGAAGGAGCATATTTAAAACCAGGTCATGCGCCACAGATCGGGCGAGGTTCAAATGGTTTGATCTATATTGATGACTTTGAAGGAAGTAAATCAGGTATAGACCTAAGGTTTCCGCTGATAAGCTGGGCATTGGCTTCAACACCACAAGGTGCGACAGATACGAGCGGTCAACCGATCTTCCCGGAAGGAACATCGAGTGACCTTGTTTACGGAAAGAACCGTGCAAAAATTGCATGGTACCAGATCGAGCAGACTTTACAGCAATATAAAGGACAAAACAATCCATTTGCAAACAATGCGGAAGAACTAAGCGACCCGAGAGTAAGACAGATCTACCAGAAAGAAATATTCCCGCAAAGAACAACAGGGTTTGGAGAAAGCCAGCTTGTTACTTTTGACCTTGCTTATTATCCCACAGAAAAGGGACCTTATAATTACAATGATTCTGCAGCTGCATTTAACAATGAAGGTAAGTTTACGAGCCCTGCTTCCAAATTTGGTGGCTTAATGCGTAGCCTTGATCAAACAGATTTTGAGACAAGTAATATTGAGTTCATAGAATTCTGGGTGCAGGATCCTTATATCAATACTGCCCGTAATCCAAATGCAAGTCTTTCAAACGGGGGAAAGCTTTATTTTAACCTTGGAAGTATTTCTGAGGATATATTAAAAGACGGGCAAAGATTTTATGAAAATGGTTTGCCTACACCGAATGCTCCTTCACCAACGGTTGAAACTATCTGGGGAAAGGTTCCTACCAGTCAACAGGTAACCAATGCCTTTAGTAATACTGCAGAGGACAGGGCATACCAGGATGTAGGCTTTGATGGGTTAACGAACCCGGAAGAGCAGGCAAAGCGTTCCGCATACGTGGCTGTTCTATTAGCCAATTTTGGTCCGGCTTCCAGGATTTACCAGGATGCACTGCGTGATGCGTCAGGTGATGATTATATGAATTACAGGGATAGCAGGTTCTCCGACAATGACGGGATCCTTGCCCGTTATAAGAATTACAATAACCCTGACGGTAACTCGCCAATAAATAACGGGGGAGAATTTTCCAACGCAGCAACGTTATATCCTGACGCAGAAGATCTGAATAAGGATAATACACTGAATGAGACGGAAGAGTATTTTCAATATATCGTAGATATCAAGCCAAGTGCCCAACCTGAAATGCAGATCGGGACAAATTTCATAGTAGATAAAAAAACAGTTTCTGTAAATCTTGTGAATGGCACCTCGCGTGATGAAACATGGTACCAGTTCAGGGTTCCGATCTCAAATTATAACAGGAAGGTTGGCAATATCCCTGACTTTAAATCTATCCGCTTCATGCGAATGTTCATGACCGGGTTTGAAGATAGCGTGGTCATGCGTTTTGGCTTGTTACAATTAACCCGTAATATCTGGAGGAAGTTTCAGTACAGGGTAGACGAAACCGGGACTTATTCTGCAGGAACTAATACCTCCTTCAATGTAGGTGCAGTTAACATTGAAGAAAATGATAAACGCACCCCATTGCCATACCGCACTCCTAGAGACATTGAAAGAGTACAGACGCTGAGCAATAACGGTGTAAACCTGTTACAGAATGAACAGTCGATGAGTCTCCAGTTCTGTAATTTAAAACAAAGTGATGCAAAAGCTGTTTTCCAAACGTTTGGAAACAGGGACCTGAGGCAGTTCAGGAAACTTGCCATGTATATACATGCGGAGCCATCTGTAAAACCTCCATCCCCCATCGTTGACAGGGACCTGACGGCAGTTATAAGGATGGGAACCGATTTCGTGAACAATTATTACGAAGTAAGGATCCCACTGATACTAACCCCGCCGAATGTAAGCCTGTTGCCTGATTCGGATGCCTATAATGATACACTCTGGAATCCACATAATTCTCTTGAACTTGATCTTGATCAGTTAACAAAGATCAAACAGGCCCGGAATGCCTCATCTTCAGCAATTGGACAAATATACAGGGAAGTTCAGCCTAACGGCCATGTGTACTCGGTAATAGGAAATCCGAACCTTGGAGAGATCAGGGGAATGTTGCTTGGTGTTGAAAATACAAATTCAGTTGCGGACGCATGCGGTGAAGTTTGGGTAAATGAATTAAGATTATCCTCCCTGGATGAAAAAGGTGGCTATGCCGCTTTGGCAAGAGTTGATTTTAACCTTGCAGATCTTGGTACACTTTCACTTTCAGCAAATGCGCACAGCAAAGGGTTTGGAACATTGGAGCAAAGGGTAAATGAGCGTTATCGGGATAATTTCCTGCAGTTCGACGTTGCTGCAAATTTAGAGATGGGTAAGCTGCTTCCAAAAAAATGGGGCATTTCAATCCCTGTATATGCAAGTTATTCGCAGGCTGTAAGCACACCGGAATATGATCCATATGACCAGGATATAAAATTAAAGGACAAGCTAAAAGAAGCCACAAAATCTGAAAAAGATTCCATTAAAAAAGTTGCAGTTGATTTTACTTCCATAAAGACATTGAATTTTACGAACGTAAAAAAGAACAAGACAGACGGCTCAAAGTCAAGGATATATGATATCTCAAATATTGATGTCAGCTATTCATATATTCAAACGATCAGCCACAATCCATTGATCGAAAACAATGAGGTTACGCGTCACCGTGGTGCGCTTGGATATAATTATGCTCCACAGCCTAAATATATAGAGCCATTCAAAAATATTTTTGGCAAGACCAAGCATCATTGGTTCGACCTGATAAAAGATTTTAATTTTAATTATATCCCTTCGCAGTTAAGTTTCCGGGCTGACCTTAGCAGGCAATTTGGTGCTATCAGGCCAAGAAGCGTAGGTACTTCCAAATATGCGATCCCTGAAACGTATGATAAGTTCTTTACTTTCCAGCGGGATTATATATTGAGATGGAATTTTACCCGCTCTCTGAATTTTGATTATACCGCGACGAACAACTCAAGGATTGATGAACCGGCCGGTAGAATTGATACGAAAGCAAAAAAGGATACGATCTGGACGAACCTGTTCCGCGGTGGTAGAAATACATTGTTCTATCAAACAGGTAATTTTTCTTATACTGTACCAACAAACAAGATCCCACTCTTAGACTGGACCACGGTGAACCTGAAATACCAGGCAACCTATCGCTGGATCGGTGCATCCCGCCTGGCAGTTGATCTTGGAAATTTTATTGAAAACGGCCAACAAAAAGAAGGAACTGTTCAGCTTGATTTTACAAGACTTTACCAAAAATCTAAATGGTTGCGGCAATTGGAACAGCCTTCCAACAAAGAAGATAAAATAAAATGGAAGAACCGTATCACTAAGGTCACAGATTCTGTTACTACCAAGAGTGGACAACGGAAATTGCAAACCCGGAAGATCGTTGATAAAACCGCAATGCCATATATTGGCGGCGTTGCAAGGGTATTTGGAAAGCTGATAACCAGTGTTAAACAGGTTAATTTCTCCATCTCTGAAATTGGAAATACGAGGTTGCCGGGTTATACAGATAGCACACAATTTTTCGGACAGAATTTCCGAAGCAATGCGCCGGGCTGGGATTTTATTCTGGGAAAACAACCCGACACGAACTGGCTGAATCGAAAGGCCGCTGCGGGGCTTATTACACGTGATACAAC
>JBDSDG010000160.1:0-5048 GCA_039920685.1 Ferruginibacter sp. | reverse complement strand
AAGCATAGACGCAACTGTTGGCCAGCGCAATCGTTCAGGAATACAATTGTCATATCGAAAAGATTTTAACAAGCTTGCCGATATTTTCAAAAGCAAAAGAAAAATGGAAGAAGAGCATGTGAGAGCGGAAGCGAAGAAGGAGGAAAGTAATTAGGAATCATGAATTCCATACATGATAAATCACAGGTCTAGGAACCAAGAACTATGAACTTCGAACTTTGAACTTCTTGAACTTCTTGAACTTCTTGAACTTGCCTTCCCCCCGATCATAACCCATTCAATATCTCATGGCCCAGCTTATCCCTCTTTGTAAAAAGATACTTTTCGTTATGCTCATTCGGTTTTACTTCAATTGGAACAGTTTCGGTTACCTCAAGGCCATAACCTAACAATCCCGCTCTTTTCTTTGGATTATTGCTCATGAGCTTCATCTTTGTGATCCCAAGTTCCCTTAGGATCTGGGCTCCTACGCCATAATCGCGTTCGTCCATTCCAAAACCAAGATGAAGGTTTGCCTCAACAGTATCCATTCCTTCTTCCTGCAGCTTATATGCTTTTAATTTATTGATCAACCCTATGCCCCGCCCTTCCTGGTTCATATATAACACAAGCCCCTTTCCTTCTGCTTCAATGATCTGCAATGCATGATGAAGTTGTTCGCCGCAGTCGCAGCGCAGGGACCCAAGAATGTCACCGGTCATACAACTGCTGTGTACTCTTACCAATACAGGCTCGTCTTTTTTCCAATCGCCTTTTTTAAGCGCCATGTGGATCTCACCTGTTGTGATCTGCTTATATGCAATGAGTTCAAATACCCCATAACGGGTTGGCATTTGTACCCGTGCTTCCTCCTCGATCAGGGATTCCGTTTTTAGCCTGTATTCTATCAGGTCTTTAATGGAGATTATCTTAAGGTCAAATGTTTTCGCGATCTCCAACAATTGCGGAAGCCTGGCCATAGAACCATCCTCCGCAATGATCTCAACCAATACACCTGCCGGCTCAAAACCTGCAAGCCTTGCCAGGTCGATGGTTGCTTCCGTATGCCCGGTACGCCGCAACACCCCACCATTTTTTGCACGCAGCGGAAATATATGGCCCGGACGACCAAGGTCTTCAGAACGGGTTGCTGGATTTACAAGAGCCTGTATCGTTTTTGCCCTGTCATGAGCAGAAATTCCAGTAGTACATCCATTACCTAAAAGGTCTATACTTACAGTAAATGCAGTTTCATGCAGGGAGGTGTTCTCTACAACCATTGGCTGAAGATTCAATTCATTACACCTGTCTTCTATAAGTGGTGCGCAGATCAGGCCGCGGCCATGCTTGCTCATAAAATTGATGATCTCGGGGGTAACATTTCTTGCGGCGGTAATAAAATCTCCTTCATTTTCACGGTCCTCATCATCAACCACGATCACTAGTTTTCCGTTCTTAATATCTGTGATAGCGTCTTCAATTCTATCTAACATATTGTAAAAATTATGGTGCAAAGTTAATAAGGATTACGGTTGGTTTTTATACCTTTTCGCTTTTCGAAACCGGCTAAAATATAAATACGAGAATTATTGAAGAAAGTATGCATAAGTTATTAAGGCTTACAGAAATTTGTTAATAGAAATGTATAAGCATTTACCGAATTATTCACTTTCTTTGAGGCATAAAACCGAAATAACATGCACTTCAAAAAACTAATTCCATTTGTTTTTAGCTTATTGGCATTACCTTTTTTTGTCAGGGCCCAGGTTACTACCAGCAGTATATCGGGAGTAATAATTTCTGATAAAAATGATCCGTTGGTGGGGGCTACAATTGTAGCAGTACAAGTGCCAACAGGAACAAGGTATACAACAACATCACAATCCGGCGGCCGGTTTACTTTTCCTAATATTGCCCCGGGCGGACCATACAGCATTACTGCTACATTTACGGGAATGGAGCCATTCAATAAAGCTGATATCAATGTGCCATTGGGAGAAAAGTTTGATATTTCTATACAGTTGTCTACCTCTATTAAGGAATTAGAAACTGTTTTGGTGAGTGGAACAAGATCTGCCGTAGTAAAAACCGGGGCATCAACAAATATCAGCAACAGGCAAATAACGACGATCCCAAATACAGCTCGTGGAATTGCCGGGCTTACAAAACTGACTCCTCAGAGCAATGGAACCAGTTTTGCGGGTATGAATTCCCGTTATAATAATATTACCATTGATGGCTCTGTCTTCAATAATAATTTTGGAAGATCCGGTGATGGTTTTGTACCTGGAGGTTCAGCCTCTGCAATATCTGTTGATGCGATCGACCAGATACAGGTGAATATTGCACCTTTCGATGTGCGGCAGGCAGGTTTTGTTGGAGGTGGCGTAAATGCAGTATCGAGGAGAGGAACAAATAATTTATATGCTTCTGTTTACGGATATTACCGCAATCAAAATTTCAATGGTGAAAAAGTTGACGGTATAACCATTGATAATCCTGACCGCACAAATAAGATCTATGGCGGTAGCGTTGGAGGAGCCATCATCAAGAACAAATTATTCATGTTCGTGAATTTTGAAAAAGAGATGAGCACAAGGCCGGGACAGATATGGCTTGCCAACAGGCCAACCACGGCAACCAATCCGCAGGTTACTCCCGTAGTCGCATCAGACCTGGAAACCCTGTCTACCTTTCTTAAAAGTGAGTACGGTTACGAGACAGGCGCTTATGAAGGTTATGAGTTTGGTGTGGACAATTATAAATTATTGGCCCGCCTTGACTGGAACATCACTGACAAGCATAGGCTAACGCTTAGGTATACCCAATCTAATACGGATGACGATGAGCAGGTTAACAATTCAAGCACCATCGGTTCAACTTTTGGAAATGGCAGAAGAGGTGCAAAGAACAGTGGAATGTCCTACGAGAATACGAATTTTGTGAACAATACCCAGGTTAAATCCGGTGTGATGGAGTTAAACTCGATCATTACAAGCAAGATATCAAACCAGCTTCTTGCATCTTACACTGATAATAAGCCAACACGTATACCGAATAGCAATGCGCCATTTGTTGATATCATGAAGGATCCGAACAATGTTTATATATCATTTGGAAGGGACCTTTTCTCCTACCAGAACTATATAGTTGATAAGGCGATCAATGCATCTGATAATGTTACTTTCAGTCTTGGAAAACACAGTGTAACCCTTGGCGGTAGTTATGAGCATATGGAGTTTCAGAATTCATTCACCAGCGGTTCGGGAGGCGGATATTACAGGTATTCATCGCTTCAAAGCTTTCTTGATAAGGAAGCACCGATCATTTTTGCAGTTTCATATGATCCAAATAACAGGCTTGGTATAAAGGTGCCACAGGCGAAATTCAACCAGCTGGGTATTTACTTACAGGACGTGTGGAACGTGAACAATAACTTCAAACTTACTTATGGATTGCGTGTTGATAAGCCTTCCTATCCGTACAAGCCTGACCGCAATGTTGCATTGGATTCAGTTCCTTTCAAAAATGGAGATGGCAAAGAAGAGCATTTTGACGTAAGCCAGTTTCCTGACTCAAAATTCCTTGTTTCACCAAGAATTGGCTTCAATTATGACGCCTACGGAAACAGAAAATTGATCATTCGTGGTGGTACAGGTTTGTTCACCGGTCGTATCCCGTTCATCTGGCTGGTAAACCAGGTTGGAGATAACGGTATCGTAAGAGCGCAGTACCAGGCTTCAGGTACTGAACTGGCAAACATCCGGTATAACCTTGACCGGACAACTTATATTCCTTTGAATCCACCGGCGGTTGGCACTTCCATTCCTAGCGGATCGAGCTATAGTGCAACGGTAAAAGATTTTAAAATGCCGCAGGTATGGAGAACAAACCTGGCATTTGACCAGAAAGTGGGTACCAATACTATTATCAGCCTGGAAGGGATATATACGAAAATGATAAACAATGTGTATTACAGGAATGCAAACCTCGGTGCGCAAACTGGTACACTAGGAGGAGTTGGCGATAACCGGCCAATATATACCACGAGGCTGAATAGTTCATTGAACAGGATGAACATCCTGGATAATACCACGAAAGGAATGAGTTTTGCGCTAACACCGATGATCCAAAAAACATGGAATAAGAACTGGGAAGCTAGTCTCGCCTACACATATACGGTAGCCTTTGATGTCGCGATCGGATCAAGTGACCAGGCGGCAACCGGCTGGACCTCAAATAATATTGGAGGAAATCCAAACAAGCCTGAATTAGGATATTCAAACTATTCGATCCCTCACCGCGTTGTTGCATTTGCATCACGCAGGTTTGAGTACTTCAGAAAGAGAATGGCAACAACTGTAAGTTTATATTATTCAGGAGGAAGCCAGGATAGATTCAGCTATCGCTATGGCGGCGATATCAATGGTGATGGCGCAACAAATGATATTGTTTATATACCTAAAGATGCATCGGAAATTAAATTTGTTGAAGGATTTAAGGCTGGTGGTGTTACCTATACGGCACAACAGCAAAGCGATGCCTTCTTTACCTATGTTGAAAATGACAAATACCTGCGTAAGCACAAGGGACAGGTGATGGAGCGTTATGGTGCTACCCTGCCATGGGCCCATACTCTTGACCTTAGATTACTTCAGAACTTTTCTATGAAGATGGGTTCTAAAACCCACACTTTACAGGTAAGCGCTGACGTTACCAACCTGCTGAATCTCATAAATAATGATTGGGGATTCCGCTACTCCTATAATTTCGGTACATTCCAGGACCAGGCACTGTTAGGATTGCCAAGTGCAAGCAACAATACAGGTGCGGAATTGTACAACAAAGCAAATCCAAAATATACATTTGATCCTAAAGGACCTACAAGCGACTCACAGCCTAACTATTCAACTGCAAGTGCATGGAGTATCCAGTTAGGGCTTAGATATATATTTCAATAGGCCACTGAACATCTTTCAATAAAGAACAGCTGCCCATCATTGAGCAGCTGTTCTTTAATTATTAATTATTAATTAATAATTAATAATTTTTCCCCACCCCCAATTTAA
>JBDSDG010000159.1:0-6538 GCA_039920685.1 Ferruginibacter sp. | reverse complement strand
GGAACAGGTTGTATAAGCTATGAACTGGCAAGCAGGGGGGTAGCTGATATCACGATCATTGAAAAAGATAAGGTTATGTACGAATTCATTAAAAAGACCGCAACGATGCTTGGCATTGATAATTTTAAGGTATTGCGTTTGGATGTATTTACATTCTTAAAGCAATGCACGGACACTTATGACATGGTATTTGCAGGTCCGCCGTATGCGCTTACTACCATCGACGAGCTTCCAAAGATCATATTTGATAAGAATATATTAAACCCCGGTGGATGGTTTATTCTGGAACATACTCCCCAAAACGATTATAAAAAGGATCCTCACTATCGTACCGAGCGAAATTATGGCACTACCATATTTTCAATTTTTATACGGGATAAAAAATAAGGCTAACCTGGTTAACAACATAAATTTCAACATTGCTTAAAAGCTTCAGATATCTTCTTTTTCCTTTTGCTTTTGTGTATGGCGTGCTGGTATCAATAAGGAATTGGCTTTTTGATAAAAAAATATCAAAATCAGCCACATTCAATTTTCCAATTATTTGTGTCGGGAATCTTGCTGTTGGTGGCACAGGAAAGACACCAATGGTTGAATACCTGGTAGAAATTTTGCAAAATGAATATGATACGGCAACGCTTAGCCGCGGATATAAGCGAAAAACAAAAGGCTTTACGATCGCAAACGCAAAAACAACTGCAATTGACATCGGTGATGAGCCCATGCAATTTCATCAGAAATTTCCACGGATCACGGTAGCGGTGGGAGAGGAGCGGCTGGTTGCTATTCCACAGATACTTCACCAGCGGCCCGAAACAGAAGTGATCATATTGGATGATGCGTTTCAGCACCGGAGCGTGAAGGCAGGATTAAACATATTACTTACTGAGTATAAAAATTTGTATACCCGCGATCATATGATGCCCTCAGGTGACCTCCGGGATGTAAAGTCAAGCAGTAAAAGAGCTGATATTATCATAGTAACAAAATGCAAGATTCAGTTAGACATCAACGAATCTGCTGCTATTGTAATGGAACTGTCCCCATTACCGAACCAACAAGTGTTTTTCACAGAGATCGTATATGATCTTCCTTATCATTTATTCGATCACCACAAGATCACCATCGGTTCATTTTCAGATGTGTTACTTGTTTGTGGAATAGCCAATCCAAAACCGCTTGTAGAGTTTTTGACAACCCATGTTCATTCATTCGATATGAATAAGTTTCCTGATCATCATATTTTTTCTATTGATGACCTTCATGATATCAAAAAGAATTTCGAGAAACTTAATTCCCAGAACAAGATCATTCTCACAACGGAAAAAGATGCGGTAAGACTTCAGAAATATGTATTTGAGCTTTCGCCTTATCCGGTTTATGTGCTACCCATTAAACATCGATTTCTTTTTGGTGATGCAGCAAAATTCAATGGCATTGTCAAACAATTCATCAGTAGCTATAAGATTCCCCAAGCCTGATCGTGTTTAGCTTTAACTTCAAATTATAGATAAATACTGTACGTTCTGATGTTTAAAGCTATGTATGAACTACTTTCGTAGGCATTAAAAAATAGCATACTTCATGAGATCACTTTACCCTTTCTTATTCATAATAATATTCTTTTCATTACCGGCCATTGTGCAAGCCCAGGTCACTGTAAAAGGTGAAGTAAAAACTGCAGATGGTATCATCCTGGTGAACGCATCCGTGTCACTATATTATAAAGGAGAAAATGATACACTTAAGACTATAAGCAATGAGAAAGGGATGTTTGCTTTCGAAAAGGTTCAACCGAAAAATGTAGGATTGATCATCTCATATATAGGATACAAAGCTTTTAAGAATAACTATGATCTTCGAACTGTAAACGGGGAAAAAGCAATAACAGATATATCATTGCGGGCTTCAGATAACACACTTGATGGGATCACGCTGGAATCAAATAAAGTGCAGATAAAAGAAGATACCATTTCATTCCTGATCGATAGCACTATGTATCGTAAGAACGATAACGTTGAAGAGGTGCTCAAGAAATTGCCTGGAGTACAAGTAGATAAGGATGGAACTGTGACCGCACAGGGTAAACAGGTTACAAAAGTAAAAGTGAATGGGAAAGAATTTTTTGGTGGAGATGTAACTACTGCCACAAGAGAATTGAATGCGGATATGGTTGACAGGATCCAGGTGATAGATGACTATGGCGATCAGTCAGCGTTTACAGGGATACGTGACGGAGACCCTTCAAAAACACTGAATATCCAGTTAAAGAAAGATAAGAATAAGGGCTATTTTGGAAATGTAACTGCAGGAGCAGGTACGCAAAGCCGTTACCTCGCTTCACTTTCTGTAAATAAATTCAATAATAATCAGCAGTTGTCCCTTATTGGCAACCTGAATAATACTAATGCAAGCACTTTTAATTTTGGATCAATGGGCGGTGCCATTGGCAGCATGGTTGGCGGTATGATGCGAAGTATGGGAATTGGCAGGGGTGGAGGTGGAGTAGGTGCAGCCCTGGGAAATTTTGGTATCAATGATGGCATCGCCAATACAAAATCCATCGGCCTGAATTACCGCAATGAGTGGGGAACAAAGATATCGGCTTATGGAAGCTATAGTTTTTCAACAAGAGGCACAAAGACCATAAGGGAGATTACCCAACAGAATGTTTTCAAGGATAGCAGTAATACGAATCCGCAACATTCTGATGATTATACAACAAACGAGAACCATCGTTTTTCATTTAATCTCGAATACCGGATCGATTCTTTTAATTATATAAAATTCGCACCTTCGGTTACGTATAATCGTTCCAATACCAATAATATCACTGATTTTTCTTTCCTGGATAATGCAGGACAGAAAACGAATGATGGAACTACCGTGCAGCATAGCAATTCTCATTCTCCGAACCTGAATGCAAATTTGTTATTTAATCACCGGTTTCACAAGCGGGGTAGGACATTGTCTGTTAATGCAAGTGCCGGCAGGTCATCAACTGAAGGTGAGAACGATTACGAAAATCTATCAGCGATCTACCTGCCTAATGGAGCGGTATTTAATTTTGATCAAAACCAGTTCATTACCCAGGATAACAATAATAACAATTATGGGGTAAGAGCCTCCTATATTGAACCTATCAACAAAAAGCAAAGTCTGGAATTTAACTATGCATATAACCGGCAATTCACGGGCAATGATAAGGAGACCTTTAATGTAGATTCTACTGGAAAAAGAACATTTTTGGAAGGCCAAAGCAATATTTATGACAATGTATATACTACAACTAAATTTGGATTGAATTTCAGAACAAATGAGAAGAAGTATAATTATACTGTTGGTTTCGCTGTACAACCCGCAACGATCGAAAGTAATTCTGCTACTGGTAAAAATGAGTATAAGCAGCGGCTTTTCAATTATTTCCCGGTGGTCAGGTTTGCATATAATTTTTCCAGGAGCCGTTCATTTAATATAAACTATAATGGAATTACAAGTCAGCCGACGTATAGCCAGCTCCAGCCGGTATATGATAGTTCAAACCTTCAATACATTACCGTTGGAAATCCTGACCTGAAGCCTGAGTTTACGAATACGCTCAGCATGCGATATAATAATTTTGATTTTATCACAGGGAATGTCTTCTTCAGTAATATTTCATTTGCATTTACAAAGGACAAGATCGTAAGTAATATTTTCAAGATAAACCCGATCTCTCAATTAAACCGGTATACCAACACGAATGGATATTACACAGCATTCGGATTTTATAATTTTTCCAAGCCAATTCAGAATAGGAAATACGTGTTCAATATTGGCGGGAATGTTACATACAATAACAATGTTTCTTTTGTTGAAAATGAAAAGAATACAGGCAGGAACTGGTTGATAGGGCAGCGTTTTGCCACTGATATAAAGATCAAGAAATGGTTCGAGACAACTATTGGAGTTAATTACAGCCTTAACAGCTCGCACTATAGTCTGCAATCAGAGCTTAATTCTAACGCCACAGCATGGACGCTTACCCAATCCACAAGATTGTTTTTACCTTTCAATATTAAGTTCAATTCAGATATTGAAAAGTTGATCAATTCCGGTTATTCTGATAATGTGAATTCAGACCCGTTTATTATTAATGCAAGTATTGAAAAAGGGTTGTTCACCAAACAAAATGCTTCCATTAAATTCCAGGCATTTGACCTTCTTAATGAAAATATCAGTGTGAACAGGTCTGTAACTGCTAGTTCTATAACTGATACACGGACGAATAAGCTTGGACGTTATTTTATGTTGAGCGTGGTGTTCAGGCTTAATAAATTCAGCGGGCAGGCACAAGGAAATCAAATGATGCCTGGTATGCCTGGCGGTATGCCGATGATGCGGCCTGGGATGTAAAGCAATTTTTAGTGTAAAAAATTTCTATTCTATTACCTTACATCACTTGAATAGTTGTATGTTGTAATATTATTTTAAACCCCGTCAAATGAAGCCTGTATTTTTTTTATTTTTATTAAGTTCCTGTATTTTTATTTCATGCAAAAAGAAATCGGATGATGCCGTAAACAACGCTGTTTTACCCACGGTATTCTCGAGGTTCAATTCTTCTGTTACAATTTCCGTAGAAGGCAATTTTGTTGTGTTGAAGACAAATGGTTTACCTGAACATAAAAGTCCCTATTACCAGGGAACGCAATGGGAGGCCAGCTTATATGAGCCATACAATGGAAGCAATCCTGCCTTTACGATCAATCCGAACAGGATCGCTTCACAGAACCTGACCTTTAAGATCCCTGTAAATCCTTCAGTTAGTATTACACATGAAGTGACTCCTCTTGGCCCGATCGGAATCTCAATCAATGGTGTGCCTTTGTACAATCAATATGCAGGACCTTCTCAGCCATTGACCAACGAGATTAATTCATTCGATCAGTATAATGGCCATCCTCAAATGACGGGGCAGTATCACTATCACGTAGAGCCGCTATATATTACCTCCTTAAAAGGAAAGGATGGCTTGATCGGTTTCCTGCTTGATGGATTCCCTGTATATGGACCCACAGAAAATGCTTCTACGTTAACCTCGGCTAACCTGGATGAATATCATGGACATACCACAGTTACTGCAGATTTTCCTGCAGGCATTTATCACTATCATATAACTGCTGATGCACCATACATAAACGGTGATGGCTTCTACGGAAGTAAAGGAACTGTAACCCAATGATGAAATACATGCAGGCTATTTTATTGGTTTTATATTTCATTTCATGTGATCAGCCCGGTCACAAAGAGGTTAAACAGGAATCACTTCCATACTATATCACTGCTGATTTTACGCCCCACTGGATGGAAGTGGATAAGGAACTTCCAGGTAGCATACACCATATTTCAGGGTTTTCCTTTGTTGATCAGAACGGAAGATCATTTACGGAAAAAACTATAGCAGGTAAGATATATGTGGCAGATTTCTTTTTTACTTCCTGCCAGGGGATCTGCCCAAAGCTTACAAAGAACTTGTGTCTTGTGCAAGCCGCTTTTAAAGAGGATACGGCAGTTGTTTTATTATCACATTCCGTTACACCAGGCAAAGATGATACTGCCGTTTTGAAGAGATATGCCCGCAATAATGGTGTCCTAGATAATAAATGGTTTTTACTCACCGGCAACAAAGATTCGATCTATACAATTGCCCGGAAAAGCTATTTTGCTGATGAAGCTGTAGGGGAACAGTTAGGAGTAGACGATTTTCTGCATACTGAAAATGTATTTTTGATAGATGCTAAGCGAAGGATCCGGGGAATTTATAAAGGTACATTACCGTCTGAGATACAAAGTTTGATCAGGGATATCAGAATACTGAAACAGGAAAATAAATGAAAATGGTGCGCATCACTTTGATCGTTGTTTCAGTTATGGTAGCAGCTTCATGCAATAACAACAAGCGGGTGGAAAACAAAGTAATTAGTTTACTGGTGGAGGATACTGCTTTGCATTTGAATAATGGTGTATGGTATTATAAGCAGGCTGTATTAAATGGAACTATAAATGAGTTTTATCCGTCCGGAACAAAAAAATTAACAAAGCAAATTAGCAATGGCCGTAATGAAGGAATTACTGAAACATGGTATATAAACGGCAAAAGAGAATCTTACCGTTGGTATTTAAATGGTGAAAAAGATAGTGTACATTCCGGATGGTGGCCCAATGGTAATATTAAATTTGAATATCATTTTAAAGAAGGAGAGTACAATGGAATGTTTACGGAATGGTATAAAGATGGAAAGATCTACCAGCAGGTCATGTATGCAAAGGGAAAAGACCTTTATGGCAAGGGTTGGAGGGAGAGCGGTACGCTATTTATGAATTTCATTTCGAAAAATGGCAGAAGATATGGATTGAATAATTCAAACTTTTGCTATTCGCTAAAAAATGAGAATGTAAGCGTTAAATGAATTTGATTTCAACTGCCGGTATAGTTTTTCTATTTAGCTATTGCGATCTTCACTTTTTTATTCTTGATCTTTTCATTTTTAATAAG
>JBDSDG010000158.1:0-8202 GCA_039920685.1 Ferruginibacter sp. | reverse complement strand
CCCAGTTTTTTTGCGCCATAACCGGCGATAAGGCCCCGGAATAATTTATTCATACTATTTGTTTTTGCTGTTAGGATAGGTTTATATAAAACCGTGCCATAAAGATACTGCTTACCACTCCAAAAGTAAGATTGCTAAATAAAACTTAAAAAAAATGCATCTCCATCCAAATGGCATCGCTGGTATAATATTTACAGCTTGCCTGATAGAATAATCAATGACTCATTCTCTACTTAAAACTATAATTATGAACACAACTCCATCACTGCGTTCTACTATCGAACAGGTAACTAACAACACAACCGGATGGGTCGGACAAGATCCGCAACAACATACTGTTATGGGTAAGGGACAAACTTTCGTCGCCGTTAATGACGCAGACGTAGACAGTATTGCAGTTTATGCAAATATTATTTCTCAACCAGGAAATGTGTTGATGACAGTACATCAGTACGATCCTTTAGAAAAAGCCTGGGGTCCTGCAATTGGCTCTGCATCTTTGAGGCTTACACAACATGATACCGAAAAATGGGTCGCCTTTAAATTGCCCACTGTTCATTTAAATAAAGGAAGATCATACGGATTCAAATTAGAAAGTAATGATTCCTTCATCGGGGTAGGCGAAGCTGCAGGAAGTGCAAAACAACCTCCCTTTATTTCAGGACAGGAATGGCAGTTCTCAGATCGCGAGCAAAACGGAAATGCATATTCATATTTTAGCCTGGCTTTCAAGGTTGGAATGAGAGCTTAGAATCCTTGTTTCAGATGACATCTCATTAGGGATCCCTTTTGAGATGTCATTTTTATTTATCCTCATCATCTTTTTTATTGTGAAGATTTAAATGCACCTCCCATTCTTCCATTCCTGTAAGTATCATTTCTACTTCGGCATAAAATAGTGAAAATGCTTCTTCTTTGCTATTCAGCTTAAACTCCGAACTTACAAAACGGACATTTGGATCAGGTTCATCCATCCTGCCGGTAAACCCTGCAATACTGCTCCCAAGGTGTAGTTTACTTCTTTCCACCTGCCTGCAGGTATTCTTATATGCCTTTAAAGCATCCCGGTAACTTTCTCCCTGGTACATAGTAGCCTGCCATGCTGCAGTTGTATCAACGGTTGAATGAAAACGGTAGATCAAACAATTTTTTGACCCTGGTAAGGAAATATTGGACTGGAAAGTTTCCATGTCATTTTGTGAAATGATCAATTCAGATTGGATATTATAATAGTTGTAGCGGAAATCCTGGGCTACCCTTGACAGGCTGTCGGCAAAAGCGGCGGAAGCAGGTATAACCTTGGTCAATTGCGCTTTCAAGATGTTACCAACGAATAGGCAAATTGATACCAGTAAGATTCTTCTCATAGTGTTGTTTTAGGTTTTAGTATTACAATGATAGGAATTGTTGATCAGATCGAAAAATGGAATGGTTTATGAATTGATAAATCCAATATCACGAACATTGTTTATTATTAATTATTTTATAAACGCCGTTAAATCTATTGCAAAATGGAAAAAAAGAGCCAAGTAGCGATGATCATTGTAGGAGCTGCCGCAGGGTATGCATTGTATAAATTTTATAGTATGCCCAAAGAAGAAAGGGATGAGCTGGTCACCACCATAAAGGACAAAACCAGGAACCTTTTGGAAGATGCGGGAAATACTGTGGAAAAAGTGGAACATTATGTGGCTGAAATAAAGACAAAAGGTAAAGAACAATGGATGGATAAGTTATTATTGGTAAAGAAAATGTTCTCTGATCTTTATATCACAGACCAGAACCTTATCAGTAAAGTGCAATAAAATCAATTTTCTGTTTTAAATTCATCGGCATCGATTGGATTCATAACTTGAAAGTGATTTATTGTCTTTAACCAAAACAATATCATGAAAAAGTTCTACGTTTTTGCCGTTATTGCTTTCCTGACACTTTTGCAATATTGTTCCACTTCCAGAAAAACCAGTGCAAAAACGGGAGGAAATACCTCTGCCAAAACAATTACCTATGTAGACAATTTGCAACCAACGATAGCTGCAAACTGTTCTCCTTGCCATTTTCCACCAAAAGGATTTAAAAAAGCGCTCGATACATATGAAGCTGCAAAATTAAATATTGATGATATTATTACGCGTATCAGCATGAAGCCGGAAGAAAATGGATTTATGCCATTTAAGCATCCGAGGCTAAGCGACAGCGTTATAAATGTGTTTGTTAAGTGGAAAACTGATGGGTTACTCGAAAAATAATTGATATTACAGACTTCCTTTAAAAGAGGACTCTATTGACAGATTGGTCAATATAAATTAAGCCTTGACACAAAGCAATTTTAAGTATGTTAAGGTTATATATTATTTTCGCAAAAATTTTCAACCAAAATAAATTATTATGAGCGAAGTAAAGCTTACACAGGGTGAGATACATAGCAATAAGGGAGTTATGAAATTTGAATTATATGACGATGCTACTCCAATTGCAGTTGCAAATTTTAAAAAACTTGTCTCACAAGGGTTTTATGATGGATTAAAATTTCACAGGGTGATTCCTGATTTTATGATCCAGGCTGGTTGTCCGGACGGAACTGGGGCTGGTGGCCCGGGCTATACGATCAATTGCGAGACCAATGCATTAAAACAATTTCATGACCGCGGCGTTATGTCTATGGCCCACCGCGGACTAAATACCGGTGGCTCCCAGTTTTTTATATGTCATAACCGCTCAGGTGTACAGCACCTGGATGGCAAACATACCTGTTTTGGGAAAGTGATCGAAGGACTTGAAGTAGTTGATCAGATCTCCGGTGGTGATGTAATGGAAAAAGTGATCCTGATCTAGATCCAACCTTTAACCTCTCTTCTTAGTCACATTTTTTACACAATGGTTGAAACGCCCGGCCGTACCTATTGTTTTTTAGTACTTTTAAATACCAATCAACCTAAAACACATGCGCAATTTTGGCCTGAAGCATCTTTTCCTGATAGGATGCGCTTTTTTCGTTTTTACCAGTACTGCAAAATCACAAAATAACTTAAAACTCAAATACAAAAAATCTGCTGTTTATGCCGGTATAGAAGTGGGATCCAAAGGAGTAAAAATGAGCCTGGTAGAAGTAAGTAAGGACTCACAGAAGAATCTTGATTTTAATATCTTAAAAGATACTTCTATAAATACGGATTTTATTTCCTTTACGGAGCCTACACTCCAGGCAACATTGATTGCTCTAACGGGCTTATATAACAGCGCCTTGAATGACTATAATATTCCAGCAGCAAAAGTTTATACTGTTATCAGTAGCGGGGTAAAGATCCAGTCAGAAAAAGCAAATAGAACTGCATGGGTGAAGAGCTTTATTGATTCATTTAAGATCAGGATAAAAGAGCCTGCAAGAGAAGTGGAAATTGTGGATGTATTACAGGAAGCCCGTCTTTCGCATCTTGGCATCGTTCCTGAATCCCGCAGATACAATACTTTCCTGATAGATATCGGAAGCGGTAACACGAAAGGTGGATATTTCCCCAGTGGAAATAAGAACGATTTCAAATTATTCCAACTTAGCTGGGGAACAAAGAGCACCGCAAATGCTACAGAAAAACGATTGGAAGAGGATAAGACTCTTGCAAACTTCAACAAGCAATTGTACAGGGTATTGGCTGGGTCCGCAAATGATGAGATCACATACGCTGTAAATTTGAGTGGTGCATACAATATGAGCGATAATATTGCATTTAGTGGCGGGATCGCCTGGTCAGTGGCATCTTTGATGAGCCCGGAGCTGCTGGAGAACCCCGTGGTGCCTGTAACCTATGAAGAAGTAGAAAAATTTTATGACCAGTTATATAAGGATTATGCATCTGTTTCAGCTACAGAGATTGTAAAAACTGTTAATGATCCTTCAGTGAATACCGGTGAGATCACCAGTGAGATATCAAGAATACACAAGGTCTTTGATCAACAATCTTTGTTGGCCGGAACAGGTTTATTATTAAAGATAATGCGGCAATTTGAAGGGATCTATGAAAAGAAACAATTCTACCTGGTGAAAAACGGGCAGGTAGGTTGGGTATCTGCTTATGTTGATCAAAGCATTTCTGCAGCTGACCAAAGTAATTTGAATAAATAGGTATTAAAGCGTGGAGGAATACAGTTGTATAACATCCAATAGTAAACGCAGTTATAATGCGAGAAAACCGGTCATCCTTATTATTATTAGTTTCCCTGCTTTTATTTTTAATGTCATTTGTGATCCTTTGTACATGGGGTTACAACACCTACTATAAGAACAAGGATGATAAAAAACTGTTGAGAACAGATTCAGCAGCTATTTCAAAAGCTACCAGGGAGATCGCGAATGCTACCCGTGATTCTCTCCAATATGTTTTTGCTGCAACTATAAATAGCCTGGGAAACAAGATCGATTCCTCCCTGCATTACGCAGATTCTCTTAAGGCCCCGCTGGACGCCAAACTTACTGAGTTCTTTACATTGAGGTCTGAGATCCTAGATCTTATGAAAGACAAAAATAATAACGGTAATATTACTATAGCCAGGCAAAAGATCACAGAGCTACAGAAAAGAGTTGATAAACTTTTAGGAAGGAATAAGGAAGTAGAGCAGGAAAATAAAAAATTATATGCATTGCTTGAGCAACTTTCTTCTGATAAAAATTCTTCCGTAGCAGGTACAAAGCCAGCGGTTTTTGCAAGCAGGCCCATACCAACCAAAACAAAAGCAGGAGAAAATCTTTTCGAAGCATATGACCTTCGCTTATCAGCGTTAATGATCACTGATAACAAAGAATTGGAAACCGTACAGGCTACACAGACCGATAAATTCGTTGGCTCCTTTGTAGTGAAAAATAATAACAGCATTACAAATGTTGCTGAAATGGTTATTGTAATTCTACAGCCAGACGGGCACGTTCTGCAAAAATCAACATGGGAATCGGGGACATTTGAAACCCCGGAAGGGAAAAAAATATATTCCTGCAAAATGCGGTTTGATTATACAAAAGGAGAGCCTAAAAGACTATTATTTTCTTTGACAAGTGAAAATTATATCAAAGGAAATTATACCATGCAAGTGTATTACAACGGCACCTTGATAGGAAAGATCAATAAAGCTCTATCATAATTTTCACCTGCGGGCACCTGTTCCCGGCAATTGATCTTACAGTTCCTTTATTAGAAGAATTAACCATTTTTCTTAAATCCTCATTCCGGCTGTTCCAATATTTTTAATTTACCCGCAAATCAAAAAAATGAAAGCAAAATAATCATGCAGGCAGCTTGATCACAGGAATGAACAAATAACTTATTTTAATGCCGAAATGAACTTTTTGCGTGCACTTGTTTTTAAAATCATACAAAACATTCATAATTCGTGAGCCACAAGGCTTGGGAGTGCGTCTCGGGATTATCAAATAGAAGTTTTAACTGTTGATAATTCTATGTGAACGGAAAAGAAAGGGACTGCGATAAAATGATGGCTTTTAATACCGTTATTACCTCTCAGTTCTGTTCAATTATCTTTCAACTGGCATTTCAATTTTTCAATAAGAAGTGGGAGGGAAGGGATGATAGATTCCACCACGTATATTCTTGCCTGTTTTTATCCAAGGGTTGCTGTTTACGATGACTGTGATGGACGAAATAAAGCACAACGATGCTCTGGAATTTTTAAAATAATTTCAATGACTATACTTCTATGGTAAAGGTTCCTAAAACTACCTGGTTTGGGCAACGGGAGATCTGCAGCAGTGCATCGGTCTCCGTGAGTAATAACAAGTCGATTAGGAACGTAAGACTAACACCAGATATTTTTGTTCATGCCAACCCGGCTGATAGCGAATGTTAAAACTAAGGTCATTTATTTTACGAAACCACGGAATGAAATAGGATCCCTGTAAGTTCCTTTTACATCCAGGTTTGCTGTTCCGTTGTCGAATATTGTAAAATAGAATTCCCTGATCTCTGGTTGGTCGTTAAATTTTATTTGAACAGTCCAGTTGTCGCCCTTATTATCTGTAACTAAATATTCAAATTTTTGGGAATTTATTTTAATACCCGCTTCTTCATTCGACATCGGTGCTAACCTGGAAACACCAATAAAAGGTAAATAGCTTATAACCGTATCCTTTTTAACTACTACATCATATAATGAATTTAAATTCCTGGATGGTCCTTTAAGCGGCTTCATACTTGTGGCAACAAAACTAAATTCGTGCTTTTCAATTTTTTTTGCCAATTCTGTTGAGGAAGTGTTTTGCGCTTTCAATCCTGCAAACGGAAGAATGAAAAGGCAAAATATACTTAAGAATAATAAGTTTTTCATAAGTTGTTGTTTTGTAGATCGACTTCAAAGAAAATGCCATTATTACTTATAAAAATTAAATGTAACCAACTCGTACAACCTGTTGTAATATAATCTATTGTGAAATTTTTAAAATAACTGAAATGTTTGTCTTTTAAAAGAGTTAATGATTTGGTAACACAACAATTTCGACGCTACCTGGTATATTTACACTGGCAAATTTCAAAAAATTAAAAATATTTTTTATGAACGAACAGGCAAAGGTAAAAGGTGAGACCCGTTTTCACACATTCAATATATTTAATGATAATGCCACAAAAGACAAGATCTACCGGCATCTGAATGATATCAATGATACCATAACAGAAGAGGATATCAGGAATATTAAGGTAAGTATTCCTTCCACTGAAATCCCTGCCAGGACGAATAGCAAGTTCACAAAAATGAATTAGGCTTTACTTCTTCCTCATAAATTATTTTGAAATTTCGTTTCTCCGGATAGAAGGCTAATCATTGTAAGCGAATCATAGTGTTTTCACGAACAACCTCATAGTAGTTTTACCTTCTGGATAAATTACTACAGGATTATGGTCACGCAGTCTACAAACAGGACTTTTAATTTCATCGACATTTGTATTCGAATCAGAACCTTACTTCTGAAACCCGTTGCTAAATATCCTTCGAAAGAAAAACCTACTATGAAAAACCTTCGAACCTAACGAAGGTTTTTTTCTTTTTTGGCAATCCTGAATATCAACTGTGTTTACTTTATAAATATGCCAATTGAAAGGCAAATCGATGAGATTATAAAAAGCCAGATCAGTAAAGGAAAGATAAATTTCCACCATGCCTTAAAGCTTACATGTACCAATGCAAGGGATGGAAGGATCAATCCTGTTGGAGTAATGAATCCCATGATCCCCATACCGAACAAATAGGCATTTACGATCTCCCTGCCCGGAACATTCACCAAAACCGCAAGCGCTCCCATGATCGGCATTGTAAGAACAGCCATTCCTGATGAGGAGGATATAAAAAGCGTGAAGAACATATATAAAATCAGCATCAGGATGATGAATAGTATCGGGGGCATGCTTCCGGCAAGATTTGCAGAATAATATAAAATGGAATCGCTGATGTGTCCATCGTTTAAAATGATCGTTACACCCCGTGCCACACCAACGATCAGGGCTACACTCAATAAACCTTCAGCGCCTGCAATAAATTGTTTAAGAAAATCCGTTTCTTTTAATTTCAGGATAATTGCAAGAAGGATCGAGGAACCTAAAAATAAAGTGGTCATCTCAAGAAGCCACCAATCAAGCAATACAACTCCAGCAATCATCCCAAGAAAAGTGAATAAAAATACAAACAGCAATAGTTTTGTCTTGGAACCAAGCTTTGTATCCGCCAGGTTTACTGTATCTATTGCAGCATAAGGAGATTCAATAGGGCCGTCCACCTTATAAACAATAGATGCACGGGGATTTGCTTTTACCTTTTGTGCATACCTTACTGTATACACGATTGTAACGGCAGTAGTAACAATGAACATAATGATCCTTTCACCTAATCCATCAGACCAATTCACACCTGCGGCATTGGATGCAATGATCGTTGAGAATGGATTTGTAAAAGAGGACAACGTTCCCAGTTGGGTTCCGGCGAATATAACGACGAGGGGTACAAGCAGATCGTAACCTGCGGCAAGAAATAATGGAACCATAACAGGATAAAATACGAGTGCTTCTTCAGCCATTCCATAGGAAGCGCCGGCAAATGAAAATAAAAATGTCAGTATAATTATCAGCCAGGCTTCCCTGCCTTTCATGCTATATGTCAACGCGGATAATCCCTTTACCATAGCACCGGAAGTGTTGAATACATTCATGA
>JBDSDG010000157.1:0-6624 GCA_039920685.1 Ferruginibacter sp. | reverse complement strand
AGTACTTTTTTCTCGATCGGGAAATTCAATCCAAGGCGGCGGTTGATCTTGTAACGGCCAACTTCACCCAGGTCGTAACGCTTATCAGAGAAGAATAATTTATCAATGATTCCGCGGGCTGTTTCATCATCCGGGGCATCAGCGCCACGCAATTGCTTGTATATATGCTGAACAGCTTCCAACTCACTGTTGGAAGTATCTTTATTCAATGTATTATAGATGATCGCATAATCACCACTCACTTCTTCCTTCTGGATGAACACGCTTTTAACATCCATTTCCAGGATCATCGCTATGTTAGACTCATCAAGAATTGAATCTCTTTCAAGAATGATCTCATTTCTTTCGATGGAAACTACTTCACCGGTATCTTCATCCACAAAATCTTCTACCCATGTACGTAAGACACGAGCAGCCAATCTTTTTCCAACATGTTTTTCCAAGGTTTTCTTATCGGCTTTGACTTCATCAGCCATTCCGAATAATTCCAGGATGTCCTTATCAGTTTCAAATCCAATGGAACGAAGCAAAGTAGTTACCGGGAATTTTTTCTTACGGTCGATGTAAGCAAACATTACATTGTTGATGTCTGTTGCAAACTCCATCCACGCACCTTTGAAAGGAATAACCCTTGCAGAGTAGATTTTTGTACCATTCGGATGAACTGATTGTCCGAAGAATACACCAGGTGAACGGTGTAACTGGCTAACGACAACCCTTTCAGCACCATTGATAACAAATGTACCGCGTGGTGTCATGTAAGGAATATTTCCTAAGAATACATCCTGAACGATCGTTTGAAAATCTACGTGCTCTTCATCATTACAGCTAAGCCGAAGCTTTGCTTTTAAGGGAACAGCATAAGTAAGACCTCTCTCGATACATTCGTCAATAGAATAACGCGGTGGATCAACAAAATAATCCAGGAATTCCAGAACGAAAATGTTACGAGTATCCGTGATAGGAAAATTTTCCTTGAATACGCGGAACAGCCCTTCAACGTTACGTTTATCAGGCGTTGTTTCTAATTGGAAAAAGTCTTTAAATGATTGGATCTGGATTCCGAGCAAATCGGGAGTCTCTGCCAGGAATTCAACTTTTCCGAAATTGATGCGCTGTGCAGGGTTTGATTTAGTTGCAGCCATATTGTAATTAAAACTTTTAATGTGCGAAGAATCCTTCAAAAATGAGAGTGGTAAAGGTTTTAACCTGTTTGCATATTTGCACGTGCCACTAACCCTAAATTAAAGGAGGGCAAAGGTAGGGAAAAGTCTTTGTATAATTTCCACCAATACACGAAAATTTATGTATTGGTTTGGTTTTTGTAGAAAGATTTCAACATTTTTAACTTCTGAAAGGAAATCGGTTGATTTTCAATCGCAAAATAAGAATGAGCTGCCATCATCAGGATGATTTGTCGCCCTAATAATTAAATTTCTTCAATCAATGCTTAAACATCATTTACCTAATTTATAATAAGCTGAAAAACCTTAACAAAGAATTCCGGGATCCACCTCTTGTCCGTGATCCAATATCTACTGACTTGTTATATGCTACATGACGGAACCGCTTGGCGATCATTTCTGTTGAAGTACTGGCTATTCCCATTTGCCAATCTTAAAGGAATCCGGGAAACAAATACCTCATTACATATAATACAAAAGCCGGAGATCTCTCTCCGGCTTGTAAGTATATTCAGAAGAATATTATGCTATCTCTACATCAGCACCTGCTTCTGTTAATTTTGCTTTCAATTCGTCGGCTGTTGCTTTATCAACACCTTCTTTAATTGGTTTAGGAGCTCCATCAACAAGGTCTTTTGCCTCCTTCAGACCCAAGCCTGTCAACTCTTTTACGATCTTAACGATAGCAAGCTTATTTGCGCCAGCAGCTTTAAGGATCACATTGAATGATGTTTTTTCTTCAACAGCAGCAGCTCCACCGCCATCTCCTGAACTCATTACAACTGCAGCTGCAGCTGGCTCAATACCGTATTCTGATTTTAAGAATTCAGCTAATTCCTGAACTTCTTTTACTGTTAAACCTACAAGGTTTTCTGCTAATGATTTTACGTCTGCCATGATCTTTGATTTTTTCCGGCTTCATATCCGATTGTTGCGGATCCGTCGGAGAGTTTAAAAAAATTGTTTATGCCTTTGGTTACCATCAGCCAGGTATATTTATTTTAAGCTGTTGTGTCTGGTGTCGCTTCACCTTCCGCAGGTATTTCAACAGGTGCTGCTTCTACAGCAGGTGCTGATTCTACAGCTTGTGTTTCTGCTGTTGGCGTTTCTGCTGTTGGCGTTTCTGTTGGCGGCGTAGTTGGCGTCAACGGCGGAACTTCTGTCGGTGGAGGATCTACTACCGGTATCTCTGTTGCTGGCTCAGTTACCGGTGCCACAGGAGCGGCTTCTTCTGCCTTAGCGGCATCTTTATTTTGCAAAGCTCCAAGAACACGCTGTATTGGTGATTGTAACATGCCAATGATCTCCCCGATCAATTCATTCTTCGTCTTGATCTGGGTAAGGTTCTTCAACTGGTTGTCGCCAACAAATACATCTCCATTGATGAACGCAGCTTTAAGAACAGGCTTTTCATTGTTGTTCGCTTTCCGAAAGCTGCTTAAAATCATAGCAGGATCTTTTGGATTTTCGCTGAATAACAATGCCGTTACTTTATGCAATGAATCATAAACGCCTGCATATTTTTCAGCGTCTATGCTTTCCAGTGCTTTTTTGATCAAAGTGTTCTTGGCTACTTTCATTTCTACCTGCTTATCGAAGCAATGGCCGCGAAGCTTACCAACCTGTGCAACCGTAAGGCTTTCAGTATCGGTAATGTAAAAATTATTATATTGGGAGAACTTGCCTTTCAGCAATTCTATCACTTCATTTTTTTCCTGCTTTGTCATAACATTTTTTTTTGTCTCACCCTGGGCTTATCGAAGGGTTAGATTTGAACAGATTTTGTGTCAACCATGATACCTGGGCTCATTGTACTTGCCATACTAACTGTCTTCAGGTATGTACCTTTTGAAGTAGATGGCTTAAGCCTGATGATGGCATTTAAAAACTCCTGGCAATTCTCCGCTAACTTTTCAGGAGTAAAGCTTACCCGTCCAACAGACGCATGAATAATTCCTACTTTATCTACCTTGAAGGCAATCTTACCGCCTTTCAGGTCATTCACAGCACCGGTTACATCATTGGTAACCGTACCGGTTTTGGGATTTGGCATCAGGTTACGTGGACCTAAAACTTTTCCAAGCTTACCGATCTTAGGCATCACTGATGGTGTTGCCACGATCACATCAATATCTGTCCAGCCACCTTCAATTTTTGTAATGAATTCATCAAGGCCTACAAAATCAGCTCCGGCAGCTCTCGCTTCAGCTTCTTTATCGGGTGTACAGAGAACAAGCACACGCTTGGTCTTTCCTGTACCATGAGGCAATGAAACAGTACCACGGATCGCCTGGTCTGCCTTTTTAGGATCAACTCCAAGGCGAACGTGAAGGTCAACTGAACTGTCAAATTTTGTTGTATTTATCTCTTTTACTAAAGATGATGCTTCTTTAAGCGTATACGCCTTATTAGCGTCAACCTTAGTATTTGCTACTTTTCTTTTTTTAGTGATCATTTGAAAAAATTTAATCCCGACAGGTCGGGAAAGGTTGTCGATTAATTATTACTGGAATCCCATGGAGCTTTACCTTCAACAGTAAGTCCCATGCTACGGGCGGTGCCCGCAACCATGCTCATGGCGCTATTCAATGTAAATGCATTCAGATCAGCCATCTTATCCTTTGCGATGTCTTCTACCTGGGACCAGGTTACCTTACCAACTTTTACGCGGTTAGGCTCCTTGCTGCCACTGGTGATCTTAGCCGCATCCATTAATTGAACTGCTGCCGGAGGAGTTTTAATAATAAAATCGAATGATTTGTCAGCGTATACCGTTATCAGAACTGGTAATACTTTGCCGGGCTTATCCTGGGTCCGTGCATTGAATTGCTTACAGAACTCCATGATATTTACCCCTTTAGAACCCAAGGCGGGCCCGATCGGAGGTGCAGGGTTGGCTTGTCCTCCTTTACACTGGAGCTTGACATAGCCGGTGATCTCTTTTGCCATTTTTTTTATTTTTTTGGTGATAACGTCTTCCCAGCTTCAGCAGGGGAAACTCCCATATTGTCCCGCAGGACAGATCATAAAGAACTATTTGGGGCGGCAAAAGTAAGGATTTATTTGATACCGCCAAAGTGTTTTCAAGACTTCTTTTTTTACTGTTTGCTGCATACAGTATTTCTTTTAATAATTCTTTAACAATTTTACTGCTTTTTGTAAAAGCGATTACGATAAACCGTTAGTTTAAAATTCTGACTTTAAAATACAATTAATTTACCGTTCGTGTAATCAGTTGAAAGTATTTGCAGCGATATAAGAGTGAGGCTTGTCACTTATGTATATCACGATCTTCCGGACAGTATCTGTTATTAAAGAAAGCAATTAAAAGTTTTATAGTTAGAACCTGTATGGTATCAGCATTCCTCAAGTGAAGGCATACCATGAGGGTATTTATTGAATTTACTCTACACTTTTCATTGCTAAAGTATTCACCAATTCTAAAAATAAAGACATGAAAAATTTAACTCTGGCAATTATTATGATCATAAGCTTCAGTTCGGTACTGGCACAAAAGACCGTCACCGGAACTGTTACAGATGCACAGGATGGTAGTGCCTTGTCCGGTGTGAATGTAAGTATAAGTGGCAGCGGCAATGCCACTTCGACAAACAGTTCAGGAAAATACACTATTCAGGCAGATGATAATGCAGTGCTGATATTCACACGTATTGGCTACTCAGATATTTCGTTAAACGCCAGGACAGCAGCGCTGTTAGACGTAACCATGCAGGTTTTACAAAAGAATTTACAGGAAGTTGTTGTAACAGGTTACAATACCCAAACCCGCCGGCAGTCAACATCTTCTATTTCGAGGATCTCCGGCGAAGATGTAAAATCGCAACCACTTGGTTCTTTTGAGCAGCTTTTGCAAGGCAAATCACCAGGCATATTGATACAGTCGCAGAGCGGACAACCAGGATCTGCTGCCACAGTAACGATAAGGGGTAAGGGCTCGGTTCTTGGAACAACAGAACCATTGTATATACTGGACGGAGTGCAGATCTCCGGATCAGATTTTCAAAGCATCAATCCTTCTGATATTGAAACCTACAACATATTAAAAGACGCTATGGGAACTGCTCAATACGGTTCAAGAGGCGCCAATGGAGTTATCGTGATAACAACAAAAAGAGGTGCCAATCAAAAAACCAGGGTGAACTATGATGTACAATATGGTAAAGCTGAATTACCAAATAACAGGCTGCAGCTTTTCAGCAGTGCAGAAAAAATAGATTATGAGTTGAATTATGACAGGCCGGATGGCATGAATCCTTTTGGATGGACCCCGGAAGAAGCAGACAGTTTATCAAAAGTAAATGGCAAACTGGAAGATGCATTGTTCCGGAAATCCTCAACGATACAACACCAACTAAGTATCTCAGGCGGAAATGACAAAACAAAGTTCTTTGCATCCGGGTCAGTATTTAACCAGGAAGGACTTGTGATCACAACCGGCTTAAGAAGGATCACCGGTCGTATCAATATTGATCATACAATCGGCAATTTCAAAATTGGTGTAACAACTTATGCCGGCTCATCAACATTTAAAAATACAAATGAGAATGATCAGTTCATTGGTTCTCCATTGAATGCGTTGAGATGGGCAAATCCTTACGTAACGCCTTATTTACCTGATGGAAGCTACAATGAACTTGACCTTTTACTCCAGGGGCAACCCAATGCAGTAAAAGAACTGGTTGAAAATCCTGTCAGGAATAAACAATTAAAGCTTGTCGGCGCCCTTAGCATAGAATACAAGGCACCCTTTTTAAAAGGATTGTCTGCAAAGACAAATGTGGGAATTGATTACAGTGACAATGAAAATCAGCAATATTTTGACCGCACCACTTACCAGGGAAGTCAGCAGACAGGTGGTAATGGCTCATTTGGACAAAGCAATACAAAAAATGAACGGCAAACGATCACTACCTCGATCGCATACACGAAGCAAATAAAGGACAGCAGGATCAATCTTGCAATATTCAATGAAATTGTAAAAAGGCAATTCAATGGCTTTGGATACACAGGTTTTGGACTAGTAGGGCCATTTAAAAATGGTGCTGGCATAACACCAGGTACGTCATCAAATGGATATATACCTGTAGTAACGAGTGTAGCAACCGAAAATGCTATTCTTTCTTATTTTGCGATAGGCGACTATTCATACAAAAATAAGTATTACTTAAGCGGCACCGTTAGACGTGATGGATCATCAAGGCTTGCTGAAGATAATAAGTGGACCACGTTTGGAGCAGTGGGTGCGAGCTGGATAGTTTCTTCTGAGAATTTTCTCCAGGGCTCCCGTATTGTGAGCGACCTGAAATTAAAAGCGAGCTACGGTTCATCTGCTAACCAGGGGGTTGGGGATGATTACGAAGCAAAAGAGCAATTTGGATCTGCTTTTTATAATGGTGTTGGAGGTTTGATCCTTACCAAT
>JBDSDG010000156.1:0-17863 GCA_039920685.1 Ferruginibacter sp. | reverse complement strand
AAAACCCAATGAGGTAGTTTTTGATGATCGACACAAAAAAATATCCCCTCCGGAATTAACGGGAGGGGACTGGTCTTTTGATAAATACCGGATCCTTAGCTATTTAATATTCCTGACCGGTTGAGATAATTTTTATTTGAACTATATATAAATAAGCAGGAGCCATTCTTAATAGTTTGAATAATAGGTTTTGTCAATTTCTCAGGTAGCGCCGGACAACCCCAGCTTCTTCCAATAAATCCGTGTGACCGGATATAATCTTCGCTCACGTAAGGTGCCGCATGTAAAACGATCGCCCTTTCATTCGCCTTATCATTTATGCCGGGTTCCAATCCTTCAAGATGCATAGAGTAACCATGCTTTCCAATATATGTATCCGAAGTGATATAGAAGCCAAGGCTGCTTTGCAGGCTTTCAGGCAAATTAGAAAACCGGTTTGCAAATTCTAATCCTGACCCTTGTCCATGTGCAACATACGTATTATAAAGTAATTTAAAATTTTTAAGATCTATTACAAACAATCTTTTTTGCGAAGAGGATCTTGTAAAGTCTACTATTGATATAATATTATCATTTACAATTCTTCCTTTTTCCTTCAGATAATTGTATCCTTTCATAGCATTCATAAATGCCTCCTCGGATAGCCCCTTTACCTGTAATCCTAAATTACTATACAATTCTGAAAAACTATTAAATGAATTTGAAGTTTCCGTCATTGTAGAGGTACTGGCTATAATCACGTTTGGAGCAATTGCAACCTTTTCAACACTTGCTGTATTAGCAAATACAAAGGGTAAATGAAGCGCAATAATGAATAAAGATGTAAAGACCAGGGAAACTGTTTTAGTTAGCGTGTTTTTCATGAAATTTTTCGGTTTTTCGTGGTCAATTAAAATGAATAGTGGATCTTTTTTTTCAATAAAAAACCCTGCATTATTTTCGATTTGGCAGGGCAACTAGTTTTTGAAAAAACAATCAAATTAGTTAGAAATGCTTGTTTCGGAGGCGAAGATATATCCTAAACCCTTAAAAAAGATATAAAAGGACTCATTAGCCGGTTTTTCTGAATAGTTTAACAATATAAAGCACAGCTTTTTATAAGCACAGTATTTTAGCGTTTTGACCGGATTAAAAACCGGTAGCTGGCAGGTGTGTTTTTTTGATCTGCTCCCGGGATAGCCTTAGGTTAATTTACCTCAGCCGCGGCACTCCATCTTATTCGTATCTCCTCTTTCAATTTAATGATCATTTCATCCACTCCATGGTACCAGTCGAGGTGCGGACTCCATCTGTGGCATCCCCCGGCATGGTGGATGCATTGTGTCTTCTCCCATATTTTTTTACAATTTGGGCATCGGCCACCAGTAGAAAATGTATCCCATGTTCTACCGCAGCTGCATTGCCAGTAAGGCTTGCCGTCTGGCACCCAGTTGCATTTAGGGCAGTTAATTTTGATATGATCCATCGGAATAAATGTACTGAAAGAATTATAAAATTGGATGAAAAATTTGTCCCTAACCCGGCAGTCTTACACAATGATCTAAACCAAAAAATATTAGAAGTACAATCCTCCTGCAGCCCTATCCCTCCTGTGAAAGGCAAAAGGCAGAAGCGAAGTAGATGGAGAATCTGAAAGCATATAAGCATAGGTGGGACTGACAATAAACGCATGAAATAAAACAATTTATCTTTATGTGAATGAAATCTGCAACCTCGTCAAAAAGAAAAGAACTGAAGCTATTAATAAATAGCTTTATTCCTTCCCTGGCATTGCTTAAAAAAAACGATCCCCTGCGAATGGCAGGAGCAACAGCATTCTTCACAACCTTTGCTCTGGCTCCTATTGTCTTTCTCCTCGCACAATTATTTGGATTATTCATGACGCCAAAAATGATGGGGCGTGGATTGATCCAAAATATTTCAAACAATCTTGGAAAAGAAGGAGCGGAACAAATACGCCAGGTGATCAGGAGTATTCGGGGCTTTAACAACAGCTGGATCGTGATCGTTCTTGGATTTATATTTTTATTTTTTGTTGCCACAACTTTATTCATTGTCATAAAAAATTCCTTCAACCAGATCTGGAAGATAAATATCAAACATAGGCCGGGAATATTATTTAGCATAAGCAACCGGCTTAGAGCCTTTGCTGTTATACTCTTTGTTGGAATTTTATTTTTTGCAGACCTCTTCTTTAAAAGTATGGAAGCTATCGGGGGAAATTATTTTGATAAATTCTCGCATGGTGGAACCATTTACTTCAAGATCATCTTTAGCGAAATAACAAGTGTTGTGATCGTTGCTTCCTGGTTCATAATTCTATTCCGTTATCTTGCAGATGGAAGACCAAAATGGAAGGCGGCGATCATTGGTGGCTTATTGACAGCTATATTATTCACAGCAGGAAGATTTTTATTGCGTACGCTGCTTATTAATGGTAATGTTGGCCAGTTGTATGGCGCTTCCGGATCACTCGTGTTAGTGCTGTTATTCGTTTTTTATACTTCATTTATCATGTATTATGGCGCCTGCTATATAATTGTTTATTCTGATAGAAAGCAATGGCCGCTCAAGCCCGATGATCACGCATATATTGGGGAAAACGATGTTGACAATAACTGATCTGACTCCAGTATCCTGCTTTAAATTAATTGCCAGCATTTTCCTATAATGTGTACATTTACTTTCCTAACCGACGAAGGATCCCCGCCTTTATTTTTTAATTCTTAAATATCAAAACCATGATCTTATCACGAATTTCCCCCGTGGCGTTATTCACAACTGTAATGTTTTTTTTATGCTCCTGCAACGGAAACGACAAAACAACGGAAACCGACAAAATGAGTACCGACACTTTGAACACAACAACGACTTCAACAATTGAATCTGCGCCTGCATCAACGATCGTTACCACACCACAGGCAATGCTGCTGGTACGACATAAGGTGGCAAATTTCTCAAAATGGATGACATCTTATGACGGGCATGATTCAATGCGGGTTGCAAGTGGAATGCATAATTATGTTATTGGTCGGGGTGTAAAAGATTCTAATATGGTTTTTGTTGCTGTTAAGGCAGACGATACAGAGAGAGCCAAGACATTTAGTAAAGATCCCAGCCTGAAGAAGGCGATGCAACAAGGTGGAGTAATAGGAGCTCCTTCGGTTTCGATGGTAATGGTAATGTATATGGATAGTGCGGCAAATTCTGCAACCCGTGCACTTACTACTTTTATGGTGAAGGACTGGGATACCTGGACAAAAGCCTTTGAACAAGGCAAGCAGGAAAGGATTGACAATGGAATTTCTGTAAGGGCATATGGCCACGAGGTAGGTAACAATAATAAAGTAACGCTGGTAACAGCTATCAATGATTCTGCAAAAGCAGTAGCCTACTGGAACTCTGATATGCTGAAGAAAAGAAGGGAAGCTTCAGGTGTAATGAGTACGCCTGACAGGTTTGTCTACAGGGTTGTAAAGCGTTATTGATTATAAAATATTTTTTTAAGAAAGATGAGGTGAACGCCTCATCTTTCTTACTGTATGCCGTAAACGATTATCATATGATCGCTGTAAAATTCTTATTATCTGTGCTCAAGTGATATGATAACTGAATTAATTAACGAGGTACCAAAATACTTTTATATAATCCGAAAATATATATTATCTTCTCTTTTCATATTTTAAACTAAATAATGATGATTAAATTTCCCCCAACTACCATGCTTATTATGGCAGTATTGTTTTCAGCTATATGTTCAACTGCAACCGCACAGTCAAAATCTGTTGATATGGTAAAAATTAAAACAGAAATCCAAGCCATGGAAGATGCTTTTGCTGCAGGAGAAAAAGCAAAAGATGCCAATGCAGTAGCTATGTATTATGCTGATGATGCTATCAGTTATCCAAGGGAAAGGGCCCCTGAGGTTGGAAAGGCGGCAATCAAAGCAGGCATTGCGAAAAATATTTCTGAAGACACTACTGGTAATTATAATGTCTATAAAGTAGTTGATCTTTTTACTGCTGGTGACATGGTTGTTGAAATTGGTTCCTGGAACCGGATGAATTCTACCGGCACTTCCGTCAAAAACGGCCATTATATGTCATATTTGCAGAGGCGTAATGGAAAATACGTTTGTGTACGTGATATGAGCGTTAGTTCTAGCGCTCCCATGGCTGCTATGAAGACTGCTCAATAATTCCATAAGAATATTATAAAAAAGGGCCGCAAAAAGGCCCTTTTTTATTTAATATAAATTTTTATTTCGCGGGGGATGTTTTTTTGATTATTTTCTTCGCACTATTTTTAATTAATTTCTTAGCAGGAACTGATTTTTTCATTGCCGACTTTATTACTTTTTTTGCTGGGGAAGATTTTCTTACCGCTTCTTTTACTAATTTCTTTGCAGGAGATGACTTTTTATCCGCTGCTCTTACAATTTTTTGAGTCGTAGGTTTTATTCCTTTAGTGGCTTTTAAAGCAACTTTTTTTACGTCAGCTTTGGGTGAGTTTTTTGCTGCGGTTATTTCATGTATACCAGACTTTGCAGAATCGATAGCATTTGTGGCTATGCTGACAAACTGGTCCTTCTTATTTACAATTTGGCCTGCGATCTCACCAATCTTTTCAGCTATTTTGATCATTGTTGTTTTTGCAGGAGTTGCTTTTTTAACAGATGCTTTCTTTGTTGCCATTTTTATGAGTTTAGTTAAAGTAAAGATAGGATGTAATGTGGATGTAAAAACTAATGAGCTAATTAGAGAATGTGGGAGTGTACTGATGTGCTTGCGAAATAATCGATGTTGTTTGATTTAGTATGAATGATATTCCCATATCTCTACACCCAAACTGCTGTTTAAAATAATTTCATCCCATGATAACCGACTAGAGTAAACACAGTACAACGTGTTAAAACCCCGATGCAACACCATGTAACCAACTTTCTTATGTTTGCATTTAATCCCACACCGACAGCAATACTTATCGGTGCACCTACAGCAACTGTTCCTAAAAACCCAAGACCTATAATGCCGTATTTATGCCAAAGCTTGTGAACCATTGGATGGTTATCCTTTTTTATTTTTTGAGGTTTGTTTTTATAAATTTTTGCCCTGATCTTATCTCCAAGAAAAGCAGCAACAAACACTCCTGCTATTCCGCCAAAGAGACTTGCAAAAAAGATCGTCCATGGTGATAACCCAAATGCAAATCCAGCGGGAATGGCTGCATAAATTTCAAATGTTGCAAGAGCAAAGACCGTCAGTATTTTTAAAAACATAGGTATTCTTTAGACCAACACTGCGAAAATAGATGAAACTATATTGTGAGGGGGCAATTTAACTTTTGGAATAATGCTTAATGCGAAAACGAATGTGCTAATTTGAAAATGAACTTACGTGCAAAGGAGCGCCTTGAGATGGAGATCAAAGTATGATCTCTATAAGCAAAGGAGTGATGATCTTTAATGACCTTTTGATTGTTGCTTCCGTTTTGTTTGTTTGAAAGATTGTAAATATGGTTTGATCAACACGAAGTTTGGAATGTACTGGGTTTAGGATTATGATCGCTAACATGTCGGAAAGGTAATGTATGAAAGCTAAGTTTATCTAACGCGGATAATATTATGAGTGATGACCTTTTTTGTGAATTTGGAAATCATGTCGTTTAAGGAAAATGTTATGTTTTTTGATCAAAAGAATAACCTGCATGAAAAGCATTTATAATTGACTTTGGGGTAAGGATTGTTAGTTTCTGCGTATTAGGTAGGGCGATCCCATCATTATATCCAAGCGGTGACCATAAAAACAGTTGTTTGTTGGAAAAAAGAAATGGTTGCTTCCGGACAGAGATAAAAGTTCCATCCGGAATATCATTAATATTTTCTTCAAAGGTTACCTTGGATCCATCCACGTTTATTCTTTCCCTGTGAATAATATTGTCTATTTCACGGATCGATGTTTTATTATGAAAATTATACTCCGGATTACCCGCCACCCATGCCGCTTTAAATTTATTGAACATTTCCCTCCGGCACTCGCAACAAGGACGGTGACCGGCTGAGAAGGCTGTTGCTTCATCCAGAAAAAATAGTTCGGTATACTTCCCCGGAGACATGACCTTTCTTTTTCTTTCTTTAAATTCAAGCTTACAAGTTATCCATGCTTTTAACCTGAAAGGCCTAATGATCTTTTGTTGATCATTATGAATAAGTCCCCGTGTTCCGGTCCATGAGCCCCTTGCCGTTGTTTTTATAAGTTCGCCAAATGGATCAACCCGGTTTTGTAGCATGAAACAATTTAATAGTTAAAGTTACCAGCACTTCCTGATCTTATTTAAATTATCCTTCCTCGATCTCCCCTATCACAAGCTCTTCCGGTTCTACCATTCCCTCAACTCCCTTCAACTGTCTTTGTATCGCACGAGTGCGTACCCCAACCACATCATCCAGCTGGTTTAAGCCGGTCTGTATATTTTTTTGTGCTTTGTCGAGCATACCGCCAAATTGGTTAAATTCTTTTTTTACAGTGCTTAATATTTTCCATACTTCACTGCTGCGTTTTTGGATGGCCAGGGTGCGAAAACCCATTTGCAGGCTGTTGAGGATAACCGCCAGGGTTGTAGGACCGGTAATGATTACGTTGCATTCCCGCTGGATCTGCTCTAACAAGCTTGCCTTTCTAACTACTTCTGCAAAGAGTCCTTCAAATGGCAGGAACATGATACCAAAATTTGTGGTATTCGGTGCATCCAGGTATTTTTCGCAAATGTCCTTTGCCATTCTTTTGATGACGCCTTCAAGATTTTTCTGCGCAGCCTCAATAGCCACAGGATCTACCAGGTCATATGCTGCCTGTAAAGTTTCATATGCATCCTTTGGAAACTTTGCATCTATTGGTAGCCAAACATAATTGCGCTCACCTTCTTTATTGGGAAATTTAACGGCAAATTCAACCCTGTCATTGCTGCCTGACTTGGTAACGATGTTGGCCTCATATTGCTCGGGTGCGAGGATATTTTCGAGCATCATATGCAGCTGTACTTCACCGAATCCTCCCCGCATTTTAACGTTACTGAGTACACGTTTCAGTCCTCCCACATCCTGCGCAAGTGTTTGCATCTCACCCAAACCCTTCTGAACTTCAATTAACTGCTTGCCCACTGTTTCAAAGGACTGGCCCAACCGCTCACTCAATGTTTTTTCCAGCTTTTCTTCCACAGTAACACGGATAGATTCAAGTCTTGCTTCAGTTTTTTGTATAAGGTCAGCCTGCTTTATATCCATCTGCGCAAACTTTTCGCGCTGTACATCATTGAATGAACGGATGGAGGTGTCAAGGGTTTCCTTGAAATCTTTAAAGCTTTTTGCCAACGCTTCCCGCACAAGCCGGCCATCCTCTTTTCCCAGGTTATGCATGGCCGTTACCTTGTTGTCCACTGTCTTGTTGATCTCGTTCAATAACTGGTGGCTCTGATCGTTGGTGTTCTTCAATGTGGTGAACAGTTCCGTCTTCAGATCCTTCACTGAATTGTTCAGCTCATCCCGGTTCTGAATTGCAACAACTGCATTTTCCTGCCGGTTGATCTTAAAATCTTCCTTTATCCCTGATTCGATGCGTGTGAGGGATGATTCTAAGTTATCAAGCTTTGAGGATGCGATCGATTCCCCGCGTGCCGTGTTTTTACTTAACAGTAATAATAGCAACAACATATTAACTGCATGCAGAACGATCATAAAAATGTCCATAAGATTGGTTTATACTTTATATAATTTGTTATCAACCTCAGCGTATAGCCGTTGGAGGATCTTTACCATCGCCAGCGTGTCCAACTCACAATATTTCAACAGTGATCCCCTAATCGATGCTATCTTTCGGAGATCATCCTCATAACGCAAATTAAAAAATGCAAGGCTGGCATCTCCGCCATTAGCAATATCCAATCCATCATAACTCATATCAGGAACGAGGGCAGGTAAAACATATTTGATGGAATATGAACCTTTCATGGCACGGAGGTATAAGTATTTCTTACTGAATGGAACCATCAGGTCTACCAGCCGTGACTGAATCCTTTCGATCTGTTTTGAATATTTGGGATAATCATTTTTAAGTTCTTTCAGCCGTGTGTTTTCAAATGCCTGGTTATAAACAACGATACTCCCGTTTGAGCCAAGTGAGGCAATAAGGCTTTCAACAAAGTGCGGACAAGGATCACAGTTACCGGGAGCAAGGTATTCCTGATGCTGTAGGAGACCATTCTTTTTTTCCTGTAAATGAACAGAGAACTGAAATGGCACCTGGCGGTATGGCCAATGCCCATTATATTCCGGAACACCCATCATATACGTTTCAAAATCCATGAAGTACAAAGGATACCGAAGTTCACGGGTAAACGCTTTTATTTCAGGCAGGTTGATGTTTTCACTTTCATACCTGGATTCTTCCTCCACATCCTTCCAGCAGTGTCCATAAAAATCGCAGGTATATGGCTTGTTGCAATGGTTACCGGTACTGATCTGCGGTATATTTGGATGGGAGATAACAGCTTTCAGCTCTTTGGCCTTCGCCAGGATCCGCGACTGGAGCCTTACTACATCATCCTTTAAAGAAACAGTTGTAAAAAGCGCTTTTATATTCAATTCTCCTGATCGCACATATTTATTGTTCATATGGATCAGAGAAATATCCTGTAACCTGACTCCGCTGTTATTGATCACATAATATTGCAGTGCAACATCCTCTACATATTGATCATTTACCTGTGTGCTGCTTTTCACTTCATACCCGTACCACCTGCCATTCTTTTTTACGAGTATGTCAAGGGCTGCGAGCACGCCATCAAACTGGAAAGCCGCTTCATAGATCACCATTGATCCTGCAGCTATATACCCGGCTGTAGCTGCAACTGATTGCTGGTAATCAAATGCGGTATCCGGGCTGGCATCTACTCCACCCGGAAATAATTTTCTTGCAAGTTCACCAACATTGGTGCCTGTATTGAAAATGCTTGCCTTCTGGGCAGACATTTCATCCTTTAACTCCGGTTGAAATTTATGCAGCCACAAACTTTTAGTGCATTGGCAGCCTCTCATAAACGTTGATTTTGACAGGAGGTGACGGGGAGGAAGTATCTGTGCCATAATATTGTTACTGTTTATCAGGCTAAGGTATAGGGGCTAGGCGACAAGAGGTGTCGTTTAGTTTTTTTATATAAACTGTCAGCAAACTTGAATATCAACAAATCGATTTTATAACCCGGATAACATAGCAGTTGTGATCTTCTTTATCTCGTTTCTTAATTTCAGCGGAGCGACAACCTTAACCTGGCTGCCATGACTTAGGATCTCTTTAATGAAGTCGTAGGAAGGCATAATGAAAAGCTCCAGAAGCACCTCGTCTTTTAGTGCATCCTCAAAAAGTATCTTTTGAGAATGATGAAGCGGGTAGGCTTTAACGTATTTACCGGCATTGTAGGTAAACAACAACTTCACCTTTTGCGGTTTAATCGATGGGTCATTTATAACACCAAACGAATTGTTGAAAAGGGCGGTAATATCATATTCATATCTTTCCCGAAATGGCTTTTTGCCGGTTTCAAGGAGCGAAATCCGGTCGAGCCCGAATGTTTTGAACTCATTGTCTTTTGTGTCAATCACCACGATATACCATCGGCCGATCGCTTCCTTTAACGCCAGCGGATGCACGTTGCGCTCACTTTCTGAATTGTCCAGGTATTTGAGGTAATTAAATCTTACAGGCAATTTGTGGCTGATCGCATATAGTAACGTATGAAAATGCTCAATTCCCCTCGCCTGCCTGGTTTCCAGGAACACATGACCCTTATATTGCTCACTGGTGTTGATGATATTTATAAGCTGGTAAGATTCGAGGAGCCTTCTTGCTTTATCACTATCGCCAGGGCGTTCCTTTATATAATATCTCCTTGCGCCTTGCCGGTCATTTTTAATTTCGTAACCAGTCTGGAGAAATATATCGATAATGTCGCGCTGCAGTGTGCGTTGTGATATATTTAGATCGTCACCGGTTATGTCTGATTTCATTTGCAGGTAAGATGACAGCTCATCAAAAGATGCAGCACTTCTTTCAAGGCGTTCTATTATAAACAGATAACGTAAGAGATAAGTTTGTTTTGACAAAAGTTGGGTTTGGGTGTAAAATTAAACTCAGGTGAATAATTTGTTTACATTTTTTTTACAGCTGCCTGGAAAGATATTTCGCATTTATGAACCACATCCCACGAGATCGCATATGGCATATGACATCCTGGCGGGTAGATGACATCTCGGTGGGTTAGATGACATCTCAGAAAACTAGATGACATCTGGCGTAAAATAGATAACATTGGTAAAGTAGATGACATCTTGGTTGGTAGATGACATCTCGATGAGGTAGATGACATCTCAATTAAGCAGATGACATCTCTGTGGGTAGATGACATCTCAGGGAGTAGATGAGCCCTCCGTAACTAAGTAATCAGCAACATTCATAATCCAACACTTCCAACACCTTATCATAAAATTCTCTTGCCCTTTCAGCAGTGCTGCCTATACAGACCAGTCCTAGCTTGCCAAATTCTGATAAGGCTCCAACAAGATGAAACATTACACCTTCCTGTGCTGCTCCATCATACATGAGGGAATTAAACATGGCAATATCTAGCAGGTCGTGAGGAGTAACGCCAACATATTTTTCGCTGCTCACATTATCGGATGCAAAATAAAAGCGCTTGTTGCCACTGGCTGTGTTGAATTCACCAGTATCGGCATTGTAGGTTCCATCGGTAAGAAATTGCAACATCAGGAATGGATGGGTTGTCCCTCCTTTGCGGAGATTGATCTCTATCGCATAATGTTTCCAACTGTCATCAGCTTGTTTTACCGAAATAAAGTCAATAGCGAAGCGGCCCATTACGCCTTTGTCTAATAGGTTTTGGGCTATCTTTTTACCTTCAGCTGCGATCTCGATACTATACGCCGGGTCAGCCGGAAATATGGCACCAATGAATATCTGCCCTTCGTCGCCTCCCAACAATTGGTCATGTGTGCTTACAATGTCGATCCTTTTGTTTGGATTGATCACGCACTGAACAGAAGGGGACATTTTTATATCCCCCTCCAGGAACACTTCCACAATTCCACCCATCTGCTGGAATTTTTCAAAGAATAAACTTTCACTAACGTCGTGGGATACTGGCTTTAGTCTGCCTGGCAATGTTTTCGTAATATTTTCTTCAAGCTTGCCATCTATTTCTACATCAGGATAATGATACATAGCATTCCCGTCACCGCTAAAACCATCATTCATTTTTACTACAGCCTTACGTAAACCAGGATCTTGTCGCTTCAATTTTGCTAATGCCTGGATTATCTCATCTCTTGAATATAAATCTTCAAATCCTGCTGGCAGGTTAACTCCACTTGACCTGAATGTTTTCCTGCTTCCTGATTTTGATCCTTCATAGAACTTATCAGGGTCTGTCCCGAATAATGGTATCCCTAAATGTACAGCCAGTGTTTTTTCAAGTGGTGTAATATTATAACAGGTAAGGTGAGACGAGGGGACATCAGTTATATGCTTCCGGATACTCTCGATCACACGTGGCCTTTCTAATATTTTTTGTGTGAGTGGTTTACTGGATGAATCAAAACAGCTGATCTGGATAAGACGCTTGCGGGCATGGTGTCCGGTAATACCAGGCAACAATCCCAGGTAATAATCGATTATGACATCTGCAATTGGCATGCTGCTCACATAGATCACGTTTGTTAGTGGCATACGAAGGAGCATTAGCAGGCAAAGCATCCTTTCTTCATAATGCACAATACCTTTTATTTTGGAAAGAATTTCCTGGTCAAGTGAAAGTGATGGTATGATAACAACTGTCCGTGGAGCCAATCTATCGGGAAATACTTTTTCGAACTGATCATTAAGGATCTCTTGTATTTCATTAAAAGCAATCTTCTCTTCCGGTGATCCGGCAACCGGGTATTGTTTTAATGAAGTGAAGATTTTACGGCCTGTGCCGATTGTTTTTAACATTTCCGAAGTCTTTAGAGGAAGATAAGAATATCTTTCTGAACTCACGGGTTTTGCTTACGTAAAAAAGGGCCAACATAAAAATATATTCTTCTATTCTGCTTATTCCAAAATGAACTGCCCTTTCCAAAATGTAAAAAAGTATTCCTGATTATATAAACATCCGACGGTTGACCGCAATAGTTTTGCGAAAAAATTATCAATGAAAAAAATAATATTTACGGTGATTCTTTTCATGATCTTCAATACATCCTATTGCCAGGACAGGTTCTTTGCAAGAACATATACTTCGAATATATTGCCGAAAGGTGGCATTGACCTGGAACTATGGCATACATCACGCTTTGGCCATAAGGGCCAGTTCTTTCATGCACAGGATCAACGGATGGAACTTGAAATTGGCCTGGGGAAAAATATTCAAACATCCGTTTATTTTAATCGCTATCAAACAAGATTCAGTGAGTCTGCAAATGAAACGACAGTTACAAATGAGATTGGTTTTAGCAATGAATGGAAATGGAAGTTGAGCGATCCAACGGCAAATAAAATCGGCTTTGCATTGTATGGTGAGTGGGGATTTAAAGGTGGAGATGAGCTTGAACTTGAAGCCAAGCTGATATTTGATAAAAATGTAGGCAAAAGCTTACTTGCCTTTAACATAACCGGGGAATATGAAAAAGAATTTGAATGGAGCAACAATGAAGTGGAGTCAGATAATTGGGCATTGCCGGTTGAACTGGCGTTTGGCTACCAGTATTTAATAAGACCGAAATTAGGAATTGGTTTTGAGGTGGTAAACCATAACGAAATTATTAAAAAAGATGGCTGGATTAATTCCGTGTTTTTTGCGGGACCAACTTTTAATTTCAGGCATGATAAATGGTTCATCATTGCAAACTATTTACCACAGTTAGGAAATGTTCACAAAACATATTTCTCTCCTTCGTCTAAAGTGTTGGATAGCCAGGAAAGGGCACAAGCACGAATAATTGCCGGAATTTCACTTTAATTGTATGTATAAACCTATTGTATCAAGCTTCTGCATAATTTTATTTTCATGTAGTGGCAGCCAACATTTACAACCTGCCGAATCGGACATGGCTGTAGCACAACAAAAAGTTCCGGGCGTAACGATGACCGACCTGAATGATGGCTACAAGTTATATGTTAACAATTGTTCAGGATGTCATCGGTTACACAAGCCAGTGGAATTTACAACGGCTCAGTGGGAGCCGATTTTAAACAAAATGTTTATTAAAGCCAAATTGGTTGATGAAAAGCCACGAGACCTTATCCGTAACTATGTAATTTCAAAAAGTAAATAATCCTAGAACCGGCGGACTTAAAAATTTGCATCAGCATTCGCAGCAATATTCTGAGTAATATTTGCTTTATCGTTCAACATCATATACAGGTATAACTGATCTTTCCCAATATTCAATAATGGCCTGTATGTCCTCTTTTATTTTATCGTAGCTGGTTCCTTTTTGGAAGAACCCCTGTACATTCAGTTCAGTATATGCTTCCTTAACCAGCGCTTTTGATGTGTCCGCTGAGAAGAATACGAACGGAATAGATTTTTTTCTAAATTCGGGATATGAACGGGTCAATTTACCCAATTTATTATTGTTATTATTAAAATGATTGCTGTCACAAATGATTAAAAAAGGCTTCTCAATGTTGGATTGCAAATATTCAAATACCGATTCAAGCTTTCGGAAATTAATCAGCTCATGCTGCGTTTCTATATCTTTAAATACCCTCGTCATTATGTCTATATCGTCTTCATCCTCCTCAACATAAATTACTACACCGCTATTTTTCATAAAAAAATATTTTGGTTACCAATACAAAAACCATGCACGGACCTGCAAAAGTAATCACTGCTTAAAAAGGGGGACTATATTTGATATAGGCTTTATGGTTAAAACCGAAAACAAATAGACCTACATTTACACCGGGCTATCACTTTATAAAAAATATAATTCGATGAACAGTTTTACAGCATCCCGGTTATCGGAGGGAAACAAAGTTTTTCCTATAGAGATCAACATTGACAAAGTAGGCGTAACTCTTAAGCATCCGGGGCTCTTTAGCGGTCAGGAAAAAACAATCCCTTTTAACAGTGTTTCTTCCGTGGATGTTGATTGCCCTTTGGTTGGTTTTTCTACCATCATCATCGAAACAACTGGAGAGGGGAAAATTTATGCTCATGGGTTCACCAAGAGTGAAGTAAAGGAAATGAAGGATATGATCCTTGGAAAGATGAAGCCATGATGATAATAGCTTAATAAATATCTTTTCTCCTGAGATTGCCAAACCAATGGTTTCTGCTAAGCCGTGATTAATTCCCCGCAACAACTCATGCTTCGGACTATTTCTCTTCCGAAATTATTATCCTTTGATTTATACAGGAAATTGTGTTTCTTTAAATCATCATCATCACTTGATGAAGCATATACCCAAATTGCGGAAATACAATCCCATTGGTTATACAAGATCCGAAGCTATATGCTCGGCGTTTCTGTATAAATAATTACGGCAAAACTAATAACATGAGATCAACCCTTAGTATCCCGTTACGTTCAGGTAGCAGCCTGCCGGCTCTTTCAGAAAATAAATTTTTACGCTATTTTAATTTTATCGCACTTTATATGGCACAGGGAATTCCTGAAGGGATGGCTTTTTTTGGAATCCCTGCATGGATGGCCATGAATGGAAAAACACCGGGAGAAATAGGAAGTTTTGTAGCAATGGTCGGTTTGCCCTGGAGCTTTAAAATAATTGTTGCGCCGTTAATGGACAGATTCTCCTATCTACCAATGGGTCGCAGAAGGCCTTGGGTATTGTTCGGACAACTTGGGTTAATGAGTAGCTTTATTGCCATGGCCTTCGTACCTGATCCGCTTAATAATCTTGGTCTGTTAATGGCTGCAGGATTTGCTGTGGGTTTCTTCGGAGCCTTCCAGGATGTGGCCACAGATGGCATGGCTATAGATATAGTCCCTATTTATCAACAGGCCAGAGCAAATGGATTTATGTGGGGTTCAAAGATCATAGGCACATCTGCCTCCCTTGCCTTAGGAAGCTGGTTGCTTAACAAATATGGCTTTTCAACTGCTATCCTCACCCTTTCGGTAGGGGTCTGTATTATTATGCTAGTTCCATTGTGCTTACGGGAACGGGCAGGTGAAAAATTATTGCCATGGAGCAAAGGCACAGCAAGTGACGAAACAAAAAAAATGCAGGTAAGCAGCTGGGCTGTGATCTTTAGATCTTTATTCAAAGTTTTTACGTTACGCAACAGCCTGCTTTTTGCGTGCATTGCATTCATAGTTCAGGGGTCATGTAATTATCTTGATACCCTGATTCCCATTTTCACTGTTCAGTCACTCGGTTGGTCAGACCAGGCATACTCACAATTCTATGCGACTGCAACATTGGTTGGAGGCATCGGCGGTATGCTTATTGGCGGTATATTAATTGATAGGTTTGGGAAAATACGAATGCTGAATATTTATTTTTTCCTGTTGATAGCGTTGGTATCATCCCTTGCATTTTTTAAAATATATTGGGTCCATACGTGGTTTATCAGTGCCTTTATGATCATGTATCAAATACTATATGTTTTTTCAACTATTGGGATCTTTGCAACGGCTATGCAATGTTGCTGGAAAAAGATCTCGGCAACCCAATTTACATTGTATATGACCATTGGTAATATGGGCCGGATTGTTGGTGCAAAAATGATAGGACCGATGAAAGCAAACTTCAGTTGGGAGCAAACACTTTTTGCATTTGCTATAATGATCGCAATAGCCTGGATAATTACGCAATTTATCCATCTCGAAAAACAGGTAACCGATATTGCTGAAATAGATTCCGCCGATGAGGTGCAGGTAACCAGGATCTTCGCCTAGAATTTTTAATAAATCATTTTTCAGAATTTTATTGATCATAATTGCCTGTATGATCCAATGGCTCTCCGCAATGTGGGCATACATGTTTCTTTATCTTCCTGATATTACTAATCTCCTCTAAAAAGCCGGCAGTTATGATACCTGCAGGAAGTGCAAAAATTGCCAATCCACTAAGTGAAAGTATTCCGCTAAAAGTTTTTCCTAATGCGGTAATAGGAACCATATCTCCATAACCTACTGATGTAGCTGTTACTACTGCCCACCAGAAAGTTGCGGGTATACTTGAAAAAATTTTTGGCTGTGCAGCATGCTCAGCAAAATAAAGTAAGCATGACGCTATCATTATAAAAAAAAGAATAAGCACCATGCAAACCTTTAATTCACTGGCGCGCTTTCTAAAAACGTTCTTTACCATTTGCGCTGATTGCATATAAGCTGTAAGCCGGAACAGCCGTAAAAACCGAAGCAACCTGAATATGCGCAACACCCGCAGATCAAAGCCAACAAATACATGGATATAAAAAGGCAGGATCGCGAGCAGGTCGATCAGCGCATCCGTAGATATTATATAGCGCAGCCGGCCCTTCACACTATGATGGTAACGCTGGTCATGGTTACTGCTCCATAAGCGCAACAAATATTCAATCGTGAAAATGACAACAGAAACAACGTCAAATACGCGGAAGAATTCTTTATGAGGCTCATGTATATTCGGAACCGTTTCAAGAATAACTGCCGTTACGTTTAATATGATAAGTGTTATGATAGCCCCATTAAATATCTTATCCCATTTGCTATCACCCAATTCGGGATGAAGAAGTATATGAACCTTCCTTTTAAAATTATGATACATGCGGCAGGTAGGTTTTGACTTTTAAAGTTAAGCAGAATAATAATTGATAATCGAATTCAACTTTTTACATCCCTATGCCAATAACTGACGAATTGATCCATAGGTAATTTTTTATACTTACAGGTTCTAAAATGTTCAAGACAAAAAAGGACTTAGTTACTCTTGAAGAGTGGCAACAAAAAAACTCACCAAATTGGTGAGCTTTTTACAAAGATAGTTTGCATCTTTTTGCGGACCGGACGGGACTCGAACCCGCGACCTCTGCCGTGACAGGGCAGCATTCTAACCAACTGAACTACCGATCCTTAAATTCGTAACTGATTTGAACTCAAACCGTTGCTTTTTTAGGGAGGGCAAAGATAGGCATAAATAGTTTTTCGAAACAAAACTTTTATAAAAAATACCTATCCATTACATTTACAAAGTAACTTCATACAAATCTTATTTAAAAACTGTAAAAGAACTTCATGCCGCAACTAAAAAACAGGCAATTTTTAGATTTTGAAAAGCCGATAAAGGAACTGTATGATCAGATCGAGCAATTAAAGACAACGCAGGAGAAATCCAAGACAGATATGAGTGCTGCCATCTCCGCACTAGAAGAAAGGATAGTAATTACAAAGAAGAATCTCACGGATGATCTCACTCCATGGCAGAGAGTACAACTTAGTCGACACCCTGACAGGCCTTATACCTTAAAATACATTGAATTGATGTGCACAAACTTCATTGAAATGCACGGCGATAGAAATGTGAAGGATGACAAGGCCATGGTTGGGGGCTTTGCACAATTGGACGGACATACAGTAATGCTCATCGGCCAGCAAAAAGGGAATAATACAAAAACCCGGCAATTACGGAATTTTGGGATGGCCAACCCGGAAGGTTACCGCAAAGCGCTGCGCCTGATGAAGCTGGCGGAAAAATTCAATAAGCCCGTTGTCACTTTAATAGATACACCCGGTGCATACCCGGGACTTGAAGCAGAAGAACGCGGGCAAGGTGAAGCCATAGCAAGAAATATTTATGAAATG
>JBDSDG010000155.1:0-9606 GCA_039920685.1 Ferruginibacter sp. | reverse complement strand
ACCTTGTTTTAAAGATATTTCGAAAATCTGTTGAAACATTTACCTTTTAAACTGATATCGTTTTTCTGTTTTGTTTCCTGCCTGGTCCTCTGCTATGATCACTAATTCGTGTTCTCCCGGCCCGCAACGTTCATCAAAATCGTAAACAAAATTACGCCCTTTATCATTCGTGAATCGTAGCCAATTGCCGTCAAGTAAGGCCGTAAATTGTTGGATCTCCTCTGTATTATCCCATACCGCGAACTTTATCTTGGTGAATTTTGTAGTCACCATGCCGTTCCGAAAACCTACCGGTACAACAGAAGGAGGAATGGAATCAGATATCAATTGAAAATTTCCAAACTCCCTGAAATAAGCACGATACCATCCGTTTACAGAAGTCGCTCTTTTATAATCGATCTTGCTGCCGGACCATCTTTTCATGATCACCTTGCCTGTATCCCTGAACTGATCTCCCCTGATCATAATGGGAAAATAAGTTTGAATTGGTACGGAGGTATTGTGTAACTGGAAGACCATGCCTGCTGCAGTTCTTATCTCGTTAAACTTAAAATGGAATGAGTCATATATAGCCGGCTCGGGAAGATATAAACACACATTTTCCTTTTCAATAACATTTATAAAACCCGGGTAAAACATAGGTCCGCTTTGCCATGTTTTTTCCGCTATCTTATTTCGTTTTAAAGAAAATTGTAAAGTTGAGCTGTTACCATTTGCATCCGTGGCCAGGATCTTTATTGAATGCTCACTATCATCTTTTAGTTCAATTACTCCGTCACCGGGAGCCGTTGTGTAAATTCCTTTTAGATAACCCGGAAGGCGTGATAAATGTTGTAAAAAAGGCCCTCCAATGCTTCTGGTTTTATAGTCAATGTGTGCATTCAGATACCTCGTATCATCATAACTGATACTGTCCATTTCAAAAGCTGCTTTAGTTGAATCGTTATCATATAATTCTGCAGTGTATATACCATTTGGATTTGTAGATGCTGTATAGCGATCCAATGCCGTGATAGCAAAGCTTACTTTGTCGGTGTTTACCATTACCTGGCCTGCCGGCTGGTATATTCCGTTTACTTTTTTAACGCTATAAATTTTCGGAGTTTGCTCATAGGTACTCATTCTCCTGTCGTAAACGGCTATACGCAGGAATACCGGAGGTACATCATCCTGGATAGGGAAACCAAAGAGAAGGGGATTAAGCACCTTTTCTGACCTGGTATCACGAATTTCAAAATGCAGGTGAGGACCTTGCGAGCCACCGGTATTACCACTATAAGCAATTAAGTCGCCTTTATTTACTTTGAACAGGTTAGGCGGTACCGTGAGAGTAACATTCCATTGCTTTAATAAATATTGCCGATCTGTTACATATTTCTCCAGCTCCGGATAAAAGGCATTTAAATGCGCATACAAAGTAGTCAGACCATTTGGATGATCTATCATTATCGACCTTCCGAATCCTGTTGGATCAATTTTCACTTTTGATATAAATCCTTGAGCGGCTGCATAGACAGGCAGGTTAACTTTTTGATCCGTCTTACAATCAAGGCCCATATGGTAGTGGTTTGGCCTTAATTCTCCGAAATTAGCAGCCAGCCCTATTTTAGCGCCAACCGGCCACTGAAAATAACCTTGTGGATAATTTTTTGGTGCAATAAGCTGGCAATTTGCAACTGCACTAATAAATAAAAGTGAAATTATCAACAAGTAACTGGTCTTATGCATATTGGGTAAGATCTTTATTTAATGACGTACATTTAATTTCTGTAAACATTAATCCAAAACTATGACTCATGAAACAGTTATCATTTCTTTCATTGATATTTTTTATTATTTCTTCAATAAACGCTTCCTGCCAGGAAAAGGTATGTGAAGTATTAATGGATCAGATCAAAGGTAGATATACCGGCAACTGCATTGAAGGCAAGGCACACGGCAAGGGAAGATCTGTTGGTAAAGACAGTTATGAAGGAGATTTTAAAAATGGCTATCCGGATGGGTTCGGAGAATATAACTGGGAAAATCAAGATCGGTTTAAAGGAAACTGGAAGAAGGGAAGAATGGAAGGAACCGGTGAAATGTATTATAAGGTTGGTTTAAGTGATAGCATAGTAAAAGGCTTCTGGAAGAAAGGAAAATATATCGGGCTTTTTGAGAAACAATATGATGTAGTGTCAAATTCCAGCAGGATCATTAAGATTAATTGTAGTCTTGTAAGTAAAAGGGGCGAAGACATAAATATTACCATGCACCAGCTTTCAAATCCAAGCAGGGGTTTAACCGAATTACGTGTTAGTAATATAATCGTACTTGCGGGCAGCTATTTCAGCAAAACCGATCAGAGCATGTATAACAGCTCTACAACCCGGTTCAAACAAGTGGTATTTCCCTTTCGTGCAATTTTCACATTAAATAATGGAGAGATCGCGGAGATCCTGTTCAATGAAAAAGGGAATTATGAAGTTTATGTAGATATGCAATAATATCTGCGATAACCTTCCTAAATAAGCGTCGCAAAAGTTGTGACGCTTATTTTTTATACTTTTGCACGCCATCTTATACTGTTGATATGCCCAAAGACAATTCAATCACCTCGGTTTTAATTATAGGTTCTGGTCCAATAATCATCGGCCAGGCCTGCGAATTTGACTACAGTGGAACACAAGCTGCCCGCAGTTTGCGAGAAGAAGGGATCAAGGTGATCCTTATCAACAGTAACCCTGCTACCATCATGACAGATCCAATGATGGCCGATAAGGTATACCTGCTACCACTCACAGTTGAGAGCATCGAACAGATCCTGAAAGAAAATAATATAGATGCGGTTTTGCCGACGATGGGCGGACAAACAGCACTTAATCTTTGTAAAGAAGTGGATGAGCTTGGGATCTGGGAGCAATATAAAGTACGGCTGATCGGAGTGGATATTAAAGCCATTGATAAAGCGGAAAACAGGGAGAAATTTCGAAACTGGATGATAGAAATGGGAATTCCGGTGTGCCCCGCTAAGATCGCAAATTCATTTTTAGAAGGTAAGGAATTTGCCCAGGAGATCGGGTTTCCATTGGTGCTACGTCCGTCTTTTACTTTAGGTGGCACAGGCGGAAGCATTGTATTTAATAAAGATGAATTGGATGAAGCTCTTAATAGCGGACTTACAGCAAGTCCCATTCACGAGGTATTGGTTGAAAAAGCGGTACTGGGCTGGAAGGAATTTGAACTGGAATTGCTTCGCGATAATATGGATAATGTTGTTATTATTTGCGGGGTTGAGAACTTTGATCCTATGGGAGTTCATACGGGCGATTCCATCACCGTGGCTCCTGTGATGACTTTGAGCGATACAGCTTACCAGTTGATGCGAAATACAGCGATCGCGATGATGCGTGACCTGGGAAATTTTGCGGGAGGATGTAATGTGCAGTTTGCACTAAATCCACAAACGGAAGAGATCATTGTAGTGGAGATAAACCCAAGGGTTAGCCGCTCTTCTGCCTTAGCGAGTAAAGCAACAGGTTATCCTATTGCGAAGATCGCAGCTAAACTTGCTATCGGATACAATCTCGATGAATTAAAGAACCAGATAACACAATCAACCTCTGCTTATTTTGAACCGGCATTGGATTACGTGATCGTAAAGATTCCCCGTTGGAATTTTGATAAATTCAAAGGGGCAAAAGATACACTTGGTTTCCAGATGATGAGCGTAGGTGAGGTCATGGGGATCGGTAGAAGCTTTGCTGAGGCAGTCCAAAAAGCATGTCAGAGCCTGGAAAATGAAGCAGTAGGATTAGGATACTATGGCAAAAGCCTGATGCGTGCCGACGAACTGATAGAGTATATTAAGATACCAAAGTGGGACAGGATATTCAGAATAAAAGATGCGTTGATGGCTGGCGCAAGTGTGAAGCGGATCTGCGAAAGCACAAAGATAGATCGATGGTTCATCTACCAGATACAAAAGATCTGTGATTGTGAAAGAGAGATATTGAAATATGATTTCAAGACATTGCCTGATGATACTTTAAAAGAAGCAAAGCTTCTTGGATTCAGTGATGAGCAGATCTGCAGGATCATGAAAGATGGAACCGATGATGAATTATATGAGCGCCGAAAAGCAATGGGATTAACAAGAGTATTCAAAATGGTTGATACATGCAGTGCAGAATTCGAAGCAAAGACACCGTATTTTTATAGCAGTTTTGAATAAATCCTGATCATGTACATACTCGGCATATCTGCATTTTACCATGATGCTGCTGCAGCACTTATCAAAGATGGACAGATCGTTGCCGCTGCACAGGAAGAAAGATTTACCAGGATCAAAAATGATGATAGTTTCCCCGCAAACGCAATAGCATTTTGCCTTCAGCAACAACACATCACCGTTTCCGAATTAGACCTGGTTGTGTTTTATGAAAAACCATTTTTAAAATTTGAGCGGCTGCTGGAAACTTACCTTGCATTTGCTCCAAATGGAATTGTCTCATTCATCAAAGCAATATCTGTCTGGTCGAAGAAGAAATTATTCATCAAAAAGATCATTAAGGATGAATTGAAAAAGATCGGGGGTGGATCTGCTTATGCTAAGAATATTTTATTTTCTGAGCACCATCTTTCGCACGCTGCCGGTGCATATTACAGTTCTCCTTTTTCTGAATCCGCAGTGCTTGTTATTGATGCAGTAGGAGAAGCGGCTACTACTTCGATATTTACGGGAAACAAAAATCAACTTACATGTATCAGAGAAATGAATTTCCCTCACTCCGTAGGATTGCTATATTCTGCATTCACTTATTTTCTTGGTTTCAAAGTAAATTCAGGCGAATATAAATTAATGGGTCTGGCGCCATATGGTAATATAAATTCAGAACAGACCAGGAATTTTAAAAACATTATTACGGGAAAGCTTTGTACAATATTTGATGATGGCTCGATATACCTTGATCAACAATATTTTAATTATGCAGTGGGGTTAACGATGGTGAATGACAGGAAATGGGAGGGATTATTTGGTATCAGGAAGAGAAAAGAAAAAGATACGATTACTGATCAGCATTGTGATCTTGCTCTCGCAATTCAAATCGTTACGGAAGATATCGTGATAAAGCTTGCAACAGAAGCGAAAAGATTGACCGGCAGCAAGAACCTTTGTATCGCCGGAGGCGTAGCACTGAATTGCGTTGCAAATAGTAAATTACAAAATGAAGGGATATTTGAGAATATATACATTCAACCTGCATCAGGTGATGCAGGAGGTGCGATTGGAGCCGCACTGTCAGCCTACCATGTATTTTTAAATAAGGACAAACAGGAACGGTTAGCCGAAAAAAACGATGTTTTCACAGGACCATCATTTTCTGACCAGGAGATATTACATCTCTTGCAGTCACACTATGCAGATTTTAAGCAATACAATGAAGAGGACCTTTATAAAACTGTAGCTGGCTACATTGATGAGGGGAACATCATTGGATGGTTCCAGGGTGGAATGGAATTTGGCCCGCGTGCACTTGGAAACAGGAGTATAATTGCAGATCCACGGAATAACCAAATGCAACAAAAGCTAAACCTAAAAATAAAATTCAGGGAAGGTTTTCGCCCATTCGCCCCGGCTGTTCTGGAAGAGAAGGCAAAAAATTATTTTACGATGATCAACCTTTCGCCTCATATGTTATTCGTTTATCCAGTGAAAGATTTTTGTCAAAGCAACCTTCCAACAGAATATGATAATTATTCGCTTGATCAAAAGCTTAAATTTCAAAAAAGCGCCTTGCCGGCAATTACGCATGCAGACGGCTCGGCCCGCGTACAAACAGTTTCAAAGACAGACAATTTAAAATTTTGGAAACTTCTATCAGCCTTTGAAGAAAGAACAGGTTGTGCCGTTTTGATCAATACAAGTTTTAATGTGAGGGGAGAACCGATCGTTTGCAGTCCAAAGGATGCATTACAATGTTTTATGAATACTGAAATGGATATACTGGTTTTAAATAATTACGTTCTAATAAAAAATGATCAAAAGAGAACAACTAAACTTGCTTATAACATACAAGCATTTAACGATTAAATTAAACGATGACAGGGAAGATAAAAAAAATAGCCATTGTTGCGATCGTTACTTATTTATTGATCGAGCTTACCTGTTTCATTTTCATCGAATACAAATTTAAAGGAGCCCACCTTCCTCGTTTTATCTTTCAATATGATTATAAGAAATATGACTTTACTATTGCAGAGATAGAGCCGGTTTGGGGAACGTGGCACTACAAAGAATCTTATACAGAAAAAAAGCAATGTTTTGAATCTGCATATCATATCAACTCTTTTGGTGCCCGTGATAAAGAACGAAAAATGATCGCGGATACCAACAGGACAATTTTTTTAGGCGATTCTTTCATTGAAGGTTATGGATTAAATGAATCCGAAAGACTAACCAATCAACTTGAAAGTTTGTCAAACAGGGAAGTATTGAATTTTGGCTGCGGGTATTTTACGCCGACGCATGAATATTTGTTATATAAAGAACTTGCACATAAGTTTTCACACAATACTATTATAGTTGGAATTCTTCCTTTCAATGACATGGTTGAAAGTGATACTTCGTTTCATGAAAAAGATGGTTTTGTTCACTACCAGCCATATTTCCAGGGCACCGCACCTGATTATCACCTAATGTACAGGGAGAATAATATATCAAAGTCGACTTTTAATAAAGAGGGCTATTACAAAATACAAAATACAACCATGGCCAGGTTTACAAGGGTGTTTAAAGAATGCTCATATTGGTATAATTTGTATCAATTTATTAAAGCCAACCGGCCGGTAATAAATGAAAATAAAGAGCCTTATTCAGGTTATTACGATTGTACTGGCGCGCAACTTTCAAAATTGTATTTTATATTAAACAAATTAAAGGAAGCAGCTGAAGGGAAACGGTTGATCGTTGTTGCTATCCCCGTTTACAATGATCTTGAAAAATTTGCTGCTGATCCTTCCCCCGTATTTACCATGAAAATGGATAGCTTTTGCACCAGTAGTAAAATTGAGTACATTGACCTGTTGCCAATTTTCAGCAAAAAGGTCAAAGATCCGCGCCAGTTATACCTTGACTGCGATGGACATTGGAACAAAGCTGCAAATAAAATAGCGGCTGAAATAATATTATCTTTACCCGACAAGGAAAGAAAATGAGGGAAATTTTAATAGATTTCTGGAATTATATCAGCCATAATAAAAAGTGGTGGCTGGTTCCCCTGATCGTTATCATTTTTTTGGTTGGATTCCTGTTGGTTATCAGTGGATCTTCTGCATTGGCACCTTTTATTTATTCTTTATTTTAGGTATGAAAAAAGAAGCTGGAAAGGATTCTATACTTGCGATAACACTGCTTTTGTTGGTGTTATTTTTATATTTCCGTGATCCAACTTTCATTTATATCTCCTGCTTGTTTATATTCATTTGCATGTTGTCAAGCGATATTTCTGCTTTTTTTGATTTACTATGGAAAAAACTTACACACGTTCTCGGAGTTATCAGCAGTACCATCATTTTATCAATTATATTTTATTTGCTCGTATTCCCACTTGGAATGCTGATGAAAATTTTTAAAAAGAATTCACTGATATTGAACGTAGGAGCTAAAAATTCAACGTTCATTTCACGGAATAAATTATTTACCAGAAGCGACATGCAAAACCCTTATTAATGCAGATTGAAAAACAGTTGATGAATAAGAACGAATCCATCGTTTCTTCTAAAAAGAAAATTATTGTACTCGGAAGTGGCCCTAACAGGATCGGGCAGGGAATAGAATTTGATTATTGCTGCGTACATGGATTGCTTGCTATAAAAGAATGTGGCTATGAAGCCATCATGATCAATTGCAATCCCGAAACCGTTAGTACTGATTTTGACATCGCCGATAAACTTTATTTTGAACCGGTGTTTTGGGAACATATCTGGGAGATCATCGAACATGAAAAACCGGAAGGAGTGATCGTTCAATTAGGTGGACAAACAGCATTGAAGCTTGCAAAGCGGTTGCATGAAAAAGGAATAAAAATAATCGGGACGTCTTTCGACAATATGGATATTGCCGAGGATCGGGGCCGCTTTAGCGATATGCTGAAATCTTTGGATATTCCATACCCGAGATACGGTACGGCCTTTAATACAGATGAGGCAATTGAAGTAGCAAGACAAGTTGGTTACCCCGTTTTGATCAGGCCAAGTTATGTATTGGGAGGACAACGTATGAGGATCGTATTGAACGATGAAGAACTTGAAAAAGGAGTGCTCAGCCTTATAAAGCATTTACCTGGCAATAAGATATTAATTGATAATTTTCTTGATCGTTGCCAGGAGGCAGAGATCGATGCAATATTTGATGGTGATGATTTTCATGTGATGGGTGTAATGGAGCACATTGAGCCTGCGGGTATACATAGTGGTGATAGTAATGCAGTATTGCCTCAATTCAATTTATCTCCTCTGATCGTTCATACAATGGAAGAATACGCCGAAAAGATCGGGCGTGCATTAAATATAAAAGGATTGATAAATATTCAATTCGCAATAAAGGATGGAAATGTGTTTGTGATCGAGGCCAATCCACGTGCATCACGTACAACTCCATTCATTGCGAAGGCTTATCAAATACCTTACTTAAATATTGCTACCAAGGTCATGTTGGGTGCTGCAAAATTGAAAGATTTCACATTCGAGAAAAAACTGGAAGGATTTGCTATCAAGGAACCGGTGTTTTCCTTCAATAAATTTCCTGGCGTAAACAAAGAGCTCGGACCAGAAATGAAAAGCACCGGTGAAGCTATACGCTTTATCAAGGATCTCCGTGATCCATATTTCCGGCAGTTGTATAAAGAAAGAAGCATGCATTTAAGCAAATAGTAGCGCTGCCTTTGTTGGTCGCCTGACCAACAAAGAATTCCCTCCTTTATCGGTTACCGCTGCCAATGTTGGTCGCCTGACCAACAAAGAATTCCCGCCTTTGTCGGTTACCGCTGCCATTGTTGGTCGCCGACCAACAATAATATCCCGCCAATGTTGGTCGCCGACCAATAATAATATTTCGCCAATGTTGGTCGCCTGACCAACAATTCCTTCCGGTTATTGCGTGCCCGATAAAACGAACCCTCAAGTTTCCGGAAAAACCTCTTGCAATAGGTGCTAATTAACCATTCCCGCCTTTGTTGGTCGCCTGACCAACAATGAATTCCCGCCTTTGTCGGTTCCCGCTGCCATTGTTGGTCGCCGACCAACAATAATATCCCGCCAATGTTGGTCGCCCGACCAATAATAATATTAGGCCAATGTTGGTCGCCTGACCAACAATTCCTTCCGGTTATTGCGTGCCCGATAAATCGAACCCTCAAGTTTCCGAAAAACATCTCCCAATAGGTGCTAATTAACCATCCCGCCTTTGTTAGTCGCCTGACCAACAAAGAATTCCCGCCTTTGTTGGTTACCGCTGCCATTGTTGGTCGCCGACCAACAATAATATCCCGCCAATGTTGGTCGCCTGACCAACAATTCCTTCCGGTTATTGCGTGCCCGATAAATCGAACCCTCAAGTTTCCGAAA
>JBDSDG010000154.1:0-4586 GCA_039920685.1 Ferruginibacter sp. | reverse complement strand
GGTAACGCCTACCCTTTTGCCATTTATGATAAACAAGCAGGCTGTTATGCCGGCTGCACGCGATATGGAAATATTTCTTTTCTAAATAAACGGGTTGAGATCGGCTGGACATGGTACAATCCTTCTTTGCAAAGAAGTGGCATCAACAAGGCCTGCAAATTTCTATTGTTAACTTTTGGATTTGAACAACTTGATCTTAACCGGATAGAATTAAAAACCAGCTCCATAAATTTAAAATCACAAGGAGCTATGCTTAAGATCGGAGCAATAAAAGAAGGGCTTTTAAGAAAACATATGATAGCCGAAAATGGAAATGTTCGTGATACTGTTTATTTTAGTTTTATTAAAGAAGAATGGCCTGAAGTGAAGGCGAGAATATTTGCTGAATTTGTGAAGTGATGGTTAGTGGTTATAGGGTTGATTATCTGGGTAATGAAGAAAGAGTTAATAAAGTTAACGCACTAACATTTTTGCATTTAAGAAAAATCGGCGAAAATCCCTTCAATCCGTGTCATCCGTGTATCTATCAAAAAAAAAATCTATCAGCCGTAAGCCGGATTCTGTTATCCCGATCACTCGGGACGGCCATCATTTATCTGGCTGTATTATTACTAACACAATCTTGCTGCCTACCCTTCAGCCTTCCGGATTGCTTCGGATCGGGCGGGCCGCCCTCAAAGGCTGATCTATGTGGCATTACAGCACACAAGGTTTACCCGTAACGGATGTCACCATCCATTACCGTGAGCTCTTACCTCACGTTTTCACCTTTTTCCTGGAAACCAGGATAGTTATTTTCTGTGGCACTTTCTCTTTCAATGCGTGTTATCACAGTGAAGCCGGCTGTTAACCGGTGTGTTGCCCTTTGCTGTCCGGACTTTCCTTCCCGACCTGGATCGGGACGATGGCCGGCTGATAGACTTGCAAATTACTTTATATTCTTAAGTTTTGCCAACATATGTAATCCTGGCCCAGGCATCGTTGTGTCACTCACGTGTACCACATACCATCATTCAACCAATTGACTTTTATTGCAAACAATAAACATCAACCTCTATCTTTATATTTTAGGCAAACATCATTTTTACTATTTAAATTTACAATTTTTTCCATTTATGTGTCTCCAATTGAGTAAATCCTTGGTAAAAAGCCTACTGCAAATAGGGTTTCTGCTAACTTTTAATAAGGCATCAGCTCAACAGTTAGAACCCATTCAAATGGACCGGCCTGATCAGACAGAATGTGTTGCAACTGTCCCTAAAAAATATGTACAGGTTGAAACAGGTTTTGTTTATGAGGATCTTGGTAGCAAAAGCTCATCAACACTAATGCCCACAATTTTGTTGAAATATGGGGTGACAGATCGTTTTGAGCTCCGGGTAATTACTGAAGTTGAAAGAGTAAAACAGGATTCAAAACAAAATACAGGTATAAACCCGGTTAAAATTGGATTTAAAACAAAATTGCTGGAAGAAAAAAATATACTGCCTGCTATTTCATTCCTTGGTCACCTGAGTCTTCCAAAAATTGCAAGCAAAGACAACACCGCAGATTTCTATGCACCTTCATTCAGGTTTTCATTTCAACATACACTTTCATCTAAAGTCTCCCTGGGATATAACATCGGTGCAGAATGGGACGGCTTTACACCTACACCATATTTTCTTTATACAATCTCGACTGCTTATTCTGTCACAGAAAAATTCGGAGCTTTCGTTGAACTATATGGCTTTGTACCACAAGATGAAATATCTGATCACCATGCAGATGCCGGATTTACCTACCTGTTGAGCAACAATTTAGCGATTGATATTTCAGGTGGAATTAATCTAAGCAATCATTCACCCGGTTATTTTATCGGGGCCGGTTTTTCATTCAGGTTTAAATGACCCTTCCCTTAAAATATTATAGTATTTTTAAAGTGAATGAAAAAGAGTCGCGTCAATTTATTTAATGCCATTTTCAAAAACAAATATTCAGAACATGAGCTGAACAGGTACAGCAATGCCAGGAAAATAGTGGAATACAGGCTGACGGTAAAAAAAATGGCGGCCGACTTTTTTATGATCGGTATTGGCGTATTATCAGCCGGTTTCGGCCTAAAAGGCTTTTTGTTGCCAAATAATTTTCTCGATGGAGGAGCTACCGGTATTTCACTAATGATATCAGAACTAACAGGATTGTACCTGCCCATTATATTGGTAATTATCAACCTTCCATTTGTTATTTTAGGTTATCACCTTATCAGCCGGCAATTTGCCGTAAAAACTTCGTTTGGTATCATTGCGCTGGCCATATGCGTTGCCGTTATTCCCTACCCTGAAATAACCAATGACAAATTACTTGTATCGGTTTTTGGTGGATTTTTTCTAGGCGCAGGAATTGGTTTTGCAGTGAGGGGCGGCGGGGTGATTGATGGTACGGAAGTATTGGCCATTGCGGTTAGTAAAAAATCAGGCTTGACCATTGGGGATATTATACTCATTGTAAACATTGTTATATTTTTGTCAGCGGCAACTTTAATATCAGTTGAAACAGCTTTGTATGCTATGCTCACTTACCTGGCAGCATCTAAAACAGTTGACTTCCTGATCGAGGGAATAGAAGAATATACAGCTGTGACAATCATCTCCGTAAAATCTGATAGAATACGAACTATGATCGTTGATAAGCTTGGCCGGGGGATCACTGTATATAACGGGGAACGCGGTCATGGAAAGAGTGGCGAAAAATTATACGACCTTAAGATCATCTATACGATCGTAACACGACTGGAAGTAAGCAAGTTGAAGTTTGAAATTGAAAAAATAGATCCCAATGCGTTTGTAGTTATGAGCAGTGTGAAGGATATGAAGGGAGGAATGATAAAGAAGAGACCGCTGAAATAATACTCGCTTTAAGCTGCAAGCTATTAGCCTACCAAAGTCATTATTAGCTGCCAACAACATGCAGCATCTGGTATTGAGTATTAATATCAAGTATCTAGCATTCCGTATCTAATATCCGGTATCAAGTATCCAGTATCTAATATCCGGTATCCGCTATCTAGTATCCAGCATCTAGTATCCGGTATCTCCTATCCCTTAAAAAATATCTCCGTCGCGCCATATCCATACATGGGATGAAACTGGTTTACAAAAGTTCTTACTTCCACTTTTAATTTTAGCCGCTCGTGGATTTCCTCTTTAAGCCTGCCTTCTCCAATTCCATGGATTACGATCAGTTGTGGTTGCCGGTGTGCAATTGCCAATTCAAAAAAATGATCAAAAGCATTTAATTGAGTTGACAATATTTCATATGCAGTAAGGTCCTTCCAATGATCGATAAGTTTTTCAATGTGCAGGTCGACAACACTTCGTGCAGGCTGTAGATTATCTCTTACTTTGGATGCGTCATACATCCTGTACCCTGCATTGCCAAGTTTACTAAGATCAACTTTTTCTTCCTCAACTTTATCAGGGTAAACGCTGAATAACTCATACGAAAAAGAAGCTTCATTCTTTAGCTGAAGCTCCTCGATTTTCTTAAAGAATTGTTTTCCTTTAACCTTTAAAGATGCTTCAAAATATGGCGCTTTCTTTTTCTGCTCTTTAGCCAGGGAGAATTCAAAATCAAAACGTGGGTTATCACTCAAGTCCTCAAAATTTACATCGTGTAAATAGAAATCACTGTTTGAACGAATATTATTCTTTAACTCAAAATGGCTCTCACCGTTAAAGACCAGGTTATAATTAAAATTGTATTCCTCATCATTGTGGTTGACCAGGAATATTTTTAATTTTTCAACAATATCATCATCAAATACATCTTTGTCAAAGACAGGGATAAAATTAAGGATCACCCCGTGACCGGTTTTCGCTTTTACGGGCGCCTTTTCTTTCCGGATGTTGTCCACATAGATCTTTTTCTTCTCTACAACTTTCTTTTGCGTGAACATTTTAAAATAAGGGAAATCGATCTGGTCCATGTATGCCGGGAATTTTACACCTCTCACATCTATCATCACCATCTGGTCGTTCATAATATCCACCACCGTGCCTTCCTCATCTGTTAGAAGCACAATTATCTTATCGCCAATTTCATATTTCATTTTCCTGTGTTCATTAATAACAACGGCACAAAGTTAAAATACTTTATGCCGTGTTCAATAGAATGTCTTTGTTAGTTAGAATGCCTTTGTTGATTAAAATGACTTTGTTGGTTAGAATGCCTTTGTTGGTTAGAATGACTTTGTTGGTTAGAATGCCTTTGTTGGTCGCCTGACCAACAAATCGCCTGTGACATTGTAACACTACCTTATACAACGGAGTTTTTGAAGGTTCAATAAATGCCTTTGATGGTCGCCTGACCAACAAATCTCTCTGACATTATAACACTAACTTAAAAATGGAATTACTGAAGGTTCAATAAATGCCTTTGTTGGTCGCCTGACCAACAAATCGCCTGACCAACAAATCGCCTGTGACATTGTAACACCACCTTATATAACGAAATTACTGAAGGTTCAATAAATGCCTTTGATGGTCGCCTGACTAACAAATCTCTCTGACATTATAACACTAACTTAAAAATGGAATTACTGAAGG
>JBDSDG010000153.1:0-4875 GCA_039920685.1 Ferruginibacter sp. | reverse complement strand
CATGTTAATTTTGATAAACAGATTGTAAAAAAAGACCGATATTTAGCGATATTATATAACCAATTATATTCATGCCATACAGAAAGTACAATTCCATAATCCTTTTTCTTTTACTCAGCTTTTTTTCTACTTCGGTATTTGCACAACCAACCTGGACGCTTGATCCGTTTGGTAAAGAGAAAAAGCCGGATCAATATGAAGAGAAAAAACTGGCATCTGAAAAAACAGCTGATAAAAAATTTACCACCTTTAGAAGGTTCCTTCAAAATAATACAACCCATTATAATTATTTTTTCAATGCTACAAACAAAATTAATGCTGTGCTTGAAAGGGCAAAGGCATCGAATAAGGACGACTATTCAAAGCTGCTCTCTTTTTATCCGTATTCACTAGAGAATACAAAGACCCAGCAGGTGGAACTGGATTCAGTGATATACAAAGCGACCGCCGGAATATTACTCCACGACCTTAGAAGTGACTGGGTTGATAATATGTACCTGCTGATCGGTAAATCCTACTATTTCAGAAAGGAATTTGACTCTGCAGCTCTTACTTTTCAATTTATAAATTACAATCTTTTCCCCCGTAAAAAGAAAGAAGATGACAGCAGGATCGTTGGCGATAACCAGTCACAGACCTCCAGCATCATGTCGATCGCGAATAAAGAAAAGCGAAACGTAATTCAAAAGGCTACCAGCATGGCACCCAGCAGGAACGATGCATTGATCTGGCTGGCAAGAACCCTTACCGACCAAAAGGAATATGGTGATGCAGCAGGGCTTATAAATATATTAATGAATGATCCGAACCTTCCTCAACGCCTTCGCAATGACCTGGAAGAAGTAAATGCTTATTGGTTCTATCAACAGGAAAGCTATGACAGTTCTGCTGTACATCTTGAAAAGGCATTAAGCAATGCATCTGATAAACAGGACAAGGCAAGGTGGGAATACCTTCTTGGTCAATTATACGAGATGGGTGGAAAATATGATAAGGCATCCATGTACTATGCAAAGGCATCCAAGCATACAGTAGACCCGGTAATGGACATCTATGCCCGCCTCAATGATGCAAAAATGTTCAGGGATAACGGCAACGTACGGGAGTTGGAGAAAAGCATTGCCAACTTATTGAAAATGGCAAAAAAAGACCGGTATGAGGCTTACCGTGATATCATTTATTATTCAACCGGGCAATTGAGTCTTCAAAAGCCTGACACGATAAATGGCAAGGTCTTTTATTCAAAAAGCATTAAATATAATCTTGGTAATACTGGTTATCGGAACAAAGCGTTTTTGCAGTTGGGTAATATAGCTTATACCCAAAAAGAATACAGGAAAGCCTCCAGTTATTATGATAGCCTGCAGATCGATGATCCTTCCATTGTTGCTGATGCGGCAATGATCACTGCACGGAAGAATACCCTCAATAATATTGTAGCACAAATTGATATCATTGCAAGAGAAGACAGTCTTCAAAGAATTGCGAATATGCCTGCAGCAGAAAGAGATGCATTTATTAGAAAATTGCTCAAGGATCACCGGAAGCAGAATGGATTAAAAGATGAGGACAATAGTGCTGGTGGAGGTACACTGATCACTTTTGGAAATAAAAGCAATGAACCGATAGACCTGTTTGCGGCACCATCAAAAGGTGAGTGGTATTTTTACAATGCCAGTTTAAAATCACGAGGATATTCCGACTTTAAAGCAAGGTGGGGGAAGAGGGACAATATTGATAACTGGCGACGAAAATCTTCCAGTGCGCCAAAATCAAATTTAAATCCTAATATAGATATAGATGACCCGCTGAATTCAAAGGTAGCAACCGGGGTTCCTGCCTCCGCACCGGTAGAGTTCACCTATGAGGCGTTTATGACAAACCTTCCACTTGGACCAGAAAAGCTGGATAGCAGCAATGTAATGATCGGAAAAAGCCTCGCTACACTTGCCAGGCTTTTTCAAAACGAATTGGAAGATTACCAGGAAGCTATCAACACTTACGAAGAATATCTGAGGCGCTTTCCGGATAAGCCGTTGGATGGCGAAATTTACCTGGGTTTATATTTTTGTTATTCAAAGATCGGAAATACTGCAAAAGCAGAGCAATATAAGAATTTGCTGCTATCAGGCTTTGCCGGTAGTAATGCTGCAAAAACGCTGACCAATCCTTCTTCCTTAAAACCAAATGAGAAGAACCCGGAGGCAACACAGCGGTATGAATCGATCTATAACATGTTCATAGAAGGAAGATTTTTAGAAGCACTTGAATCTAAAAAGAAGGCAGACAGTGTATATGGGACAAATTACTGGACACCGCAATTACTGTACATAGAGGCGATCAATTACATTAAGGAACGTGATGACAGCACTGCAATAAAAGTGCTGACCGACATAACGGCCTTGTATCCGACCTCGCCGCTCAAAGATAAAGCGATCACCATGATCGATGTAGTAAAGCGCAGGGCACAAATAGAAACATACCTTACAAACCTTGAAGTAACAAGGCAGGAAGAAGATAAGATACTTATAACTGAAAACGATTCCATCATTATTCAGAAAGCTCCTGTACAAACCAATATTGTAAAAACGATCGCCCCGGCTAATAAACCCGTGATCGCAAGTGATAGTATTGTAACGCCGCCGTCAATGATGAGTGGTGCATTTAAATGGGAGATCGATAAGCCTCATTTTGTGGTGATGATATTAGAGAAGGTGGATCCTGTTTATGTAAATGAAGCAAAAAATGCATTCAGCCGCTATAACCGCGAGCGATATGCAAGTAAGCAGATCGTTATTAATAAAGATGCATTGGCCGGAGGGAAGAGCTTATTGGTATTTGAATCTTTTGCAGACGCAAATCAAGCGATCGACTATTACGATAAACTTAAAAAAGCTGCAGGTACAGAAATTTCGTGGCTTCAGCCAAATAAATATTCATTTTTGGTGATCACAAAGAATAACCTTGATATTTTAAAGACAGGCAATGACATGAATGGTTATAAAACACTTTTAAACCAGCAATACCCGGGAAAGTTCTAAGCTTTTTAAGTTCAGATTCAAATCTATTGTATGTCTCGTCCAGTTAAGATCTTATGGCAATTGTTTTTAGGAGGCCTCCTGCTTTTTGTAGCGGTTTTGCTATGCGCAAACTATGGGCTGTTTGGGAAAATGCCTTCCATTAAACAACTAGAAAATCCGGAGGCCGACCTTGCTAGCGAGATCATCAGTAGTGATGGCATTTTAATGGGTAAATATTATTCGGAGAACAGGAGTGAGGTGAGGTATACGGAAATATCTCCAAACGTGATCAATGCATTGATAGCAACAGAGGATGAGCGATTTTATGATCATTCAGGGATAGATGCAGAGGCATTGGCACGGGTTGCATTTACAGGTGGAACGCAGGGTGGTGGAAGTACGATCACTCAACAGGTTGCAAAGATGATGCTTCGGCAAGGAAAGGGGAATATTTTTAAAAGAGGGCTTGATAAAATAAAGGAATGGATAGTAGCAGTAAAGCTGGAACGAAATTTTACAAAGGAAGAGATCCTTACACTTTACCTGAACAGGGCTCCATGGGGCAATGTTTATGGAATAAGGAATGCATCAAGAACATATTTTCAAAAAGAGCCGAAAGACCTTAAGATAGAGGAGGCAGCAGTATTAATAGGAATGCTCAAAGGTTTTATTTATGATCCTATACGGTCGCCAAAGCGATCTATTGACCGGAGGAATACCGTAATCAACCAAATGGCAGTGGCTCACCAGCATTTTCTTACACAACCCCAGGCAGATAAATTAAAAGCCAAACCTTTAATTACAAATTACCGGACGATAGATGAGAACATTGGTATTGCACCATATTACAGGTCTGTGCTTATAGGCGTTTTAAAGGATTGGGCAAAGACCCATAAAAATCCAAAAACCGGGGAAGCGTATAACATATACCGTGATGGATTAAAAATATATACTACCATAGATTCCCGGATGCAGCAATACGCCGAAGAATCTGTGCAGCAGCACATGCCGGTGGTTCAAAGAAAGCTCGATGGATACTTCAAGCTTCGGGGCGATAAGATATGGAAAGGTCATGATAACATCATTGAAGATGCAATGAAGTATACTGAGCGCTGGAAAAACATGGCTGAAGATGAATTTAAACCTGCCGACATTCGGAAATCATTTGATAAACCGGTGAAGATGAAAATATTCAGCTGGTACGGGAATTCAAAGCATGAAAAGGATACGATCATGACGCCTTTCGATTCGATCAAATATCACAAGCAACTGTTGCAAACTTCTTATGCCGCGATGGATCCTAATACGGGAGAGATCAAATGCTGGGTTGGTGGAATTGATTATAAGTGGTTCAAATTCGATCACATCACTGCAAAAAGGCAGGTAGGCTCTACCTTCAAGCCATTGCTTTATACATTAGCGGTTACAGATGCTGGTTATACACCTAATACTTATATTGAAGGCGGTCCGCTGACATTGAATGGCAAGACCATTAGCACTAGAGGTGGCAGCATGGCTAATTGCCTTGCGTGGTCGGTGAACGGTGCGGCATGGCACCTGATGGCAGTGATCGGTGTAAAAAGAACGCTCGAATTTGCTGAGCAATGCGGTATTAAAACCAAATTGCCTCCTTATCCGTCAATTGCACTTGGATCTGCAGAGATACCAATGCTGGAAATGCTGCAGGCATTCACCATGTTTCCCAACAAAGGATATAATACTGTTCCTGTTTTCCTGAACAGGATAGAGGACAAGAATGGCAACCTGTTACAGGATTTTCCAATTGCTCAAAGCAAGCAGGTGATCGGTGAAGCCGATGCGTATACAATGGTGAAAATGATGCAGGGTGTAATTG
>JBDSDG010000152.1:0-6939 GCA_039920685.1 Ferruginibacter sp. | reverse complement strand
ACCACCTTAAATCATGGCAGTTGCTTGCGGTACCGGTAAACAATGATATTCCCCAAACGGTGAATGCTGCCTGGCAGGAAGGCCTTGGCCCAGGTATACCGGGAACGGCTGGACTAGGAACTATAATAACCAATCCTACAGCAGGAACAGGTGGATTTGATATAGTGGCAGGTGAAGGACCGTCCATGAAAACATATGTTCCAAATGCTACAAACGGAACCTGGGTAGGCATAAGCGGTACTAATATAACCCACTATAACAAGAAGGGATACATCATATTTATAAGAGGCGACAGGTTTGTTAATACTTATAACGGTACGGCGACACCTACAACCTTGCGCACGAGAGGGAAAATATTTGAGCCTACAAGCAACATCCCACCTTCAACAACAATCATAGCAAACCAATTTGAAACAATAGGAAACCCTTACGCATCAGCTATTGATTTCAGCAATACCATAGGGGTTACACGTTCGGGGAATGTTCAGAATATATTCTATGTGTGGGATCCAAGGCTGGGTGGAGTTTATGGCGGCTATCAAACATTCACCAAAAATGTTTCTGATGCAGATTATACGGTCTCACCTGGTGGCGGTAGTTACCCGGTAGCAGGAACTGTTCATAATTATATCGAAAGCGGGCAGGCATTTTTTGTCAAAGCGGGTGCAGGGGGAGGGACAGTTGGCTTTAATGAAGCTGCAAAGATCACTGCAAGCAGGCTTGTAACAAGGCTGTCATCGGTCATCGCTGAAAGCAAACAAATTCGTAACCAGCTTTATATTATTGACAATGGCAACCGTACGTTAATTGATGGAGCTTTAAATGAATTTGACACAGATTATTCAGATGAAATTGATATGTTGGATGGTTTAAAGCTTACAAATACCGGGGAAAACCTGGGGATCGCAGTTGGAGATCAATTGCTGTCCGTAGAGCGCAGAAATAATATCAGGCAAAGGGATACGATTTTTTATAACCTTGCACAATTTAGGGTTAAGGAATACCAGTTTGAGTTTACACCTCAAAATATTGCAAGGCCAGGGATGAAAGCATTCCTGGTTGATAAATTCCTTCATACACATACCGCCATCAGTCTTACTGATACGACAAAGATCAATTTTGATATTGTAAATATCCCGGGTTCATATGCAAAGAACAGGTTCATGCTTGTGTTCCGCCGGAAGCATAATTACCCTGTTGAAATGATCCTGCAAGCCACAAGATCAGGCAAGGACATTAAAGTAAATTGGAAAACCGATAATGACAATTCTTCGGATATGTTACTGGAACGTTCAGCTGACGGCATCAGTTACTTTCCAGTTTACAATCACAAGTCTTTGGATCAAACTTCAACTTATGATTGGATGGATAAAGATCCGTTGCCAGCCATCAATTTTTACCGGTTATCTGTGATGGGCGATAACAACAAAAATGTGTATAGCAATGTTGTAAAAATAATGCCTGAAGAAAATGGAAAGGCTGATATATCGGTTGTAAACCCTGTAACTAAAGGAATATTACAATTTACACTTCAGCAGTTACCAAAAGGCCAGTATGGAGTAAAAATATACACCGTGAAAGGGCAACATGTTTTAAACAACAGCGTTTATCACTATGGAGGCACTAGTTATCAATCAGTTATGCTGCCGTACCTAGCAAAAGGGATCTATAAGCTTAACATCATACATCCGGGTGGAAATCAAACCTCTATGAATGTATTTGTTGAATAATTTGACAGTGCATGATCATGGGCAGCGGACCTCCCTGTTAAGGTGCTCTTCTTAAGCGTATATGCCTCTTTATTAGTACCTTATTTTACGTACAATTACGAGATCAATTACGCATTTATCCTAGAAATTACTACAAAATATGGTAAAAAAAATTATACCTTTAGGATTGAATATATTAAGGTTTTTTTTTGATGAAAACACCTTCCCAAAAATTGATCTTAATCACTACTTACCGACGGTAATTTGATGCATTACCGAAATAATTAACTGTTTTGTTGTTTACACCTACCCGTAAGCAAGAAACATTTTTATTTTATAAGCAACTGCTGATCGGATAACAGTTAGCAGCTTCTTAGATCACATAGACAATGATAATGAACAAATTTTACAAATCAAATAGCAGGAAATTAGTAAGGTGTTTTAAAACACTACAGGCAATTATCCTGGTCACTTGTTTTTGTGTTAATGCTCAATCGCAGGTTACATTAACTGCAACGGCTGGTATTCCAACAGGTTCCTTTATTACACTTTCTCAAGCTTTTACCGCGATCAATTCCGGTAGCCATAAAGGCGACATCATTATAAATATCAATGCTAATACGGATGAAGGCACTTCGCCGGCAACGCTGAACAGCAGCAATGCAGATCCTGCAGGCTATACATCCATATTGATTCAGCCGACAGGAAATAATATAGTTGTTTCCGGTGACCCGGGAAGCGGTTACGGCGTTATCCAATTGAACGGTGCAGATAACATAACGATAAACGGTGACAACCCAAATGTAGCCGGACAGAACAGGAATCTTACCATCGAAAATAACAGTGCATCTACAGTTGTTGGTGGATCATGTATCAGGATCGCAACTTCGTCTGTGGTTTCCACGGCAAATAACATCAGTATTTTAAATTGTATACTGAACGGAAATGTAACTTCTGGAAATACAGCTGCAATTACTGCAGCCAACAGCTCTGCTGCCATCAGTTTTGGAATATATGTTGGTGGCAATGGTGGTGCAACTGCAACAACTGCTCCATCACCTGTTAGTGCTGCAATGGAAGCAGCGCCTGCCGGATCGAGTATTAAGCCATTAAGCGTACAAAACAATGCCGTGAATCAATGCGGAAAAGGTATTGTATTCAATGCTGTTAATACTACTGTTTCTAATAATGTAAGCATAACGCAAAATCTTATTGGTACGCCCGGGGCACTTGGTTCCTATCCATATTCTACACCTGCAACAACCGTTTATAGCAGTGGAATTTGGATTTCAGGCTGTTCCGCAATAACCGTTAGTGGCAATACTATACACAACATCATTTCTTATGTAACTGCGTCCTTCGGAGCTATATTTTTGAACACCACTACAGGAACAGGAGCGATAAATATTACAAATAATACTGTGACCGGGGTGTCAAGCAACGGAGGAAGTAATTTGGCTGCTGGAATTGTAGTGAATTCAGGTGGGCTATTTGATATTTCCGGGAATACTATTTCCACGATAGAGACGAACGGATCGACTCAAACTACTCCTGCATCCGGGATCATCATCAATTCCGCAAATGCAGGAGGAATTATTTCTTCCAACAAGATCGCAAATATTTTTAATAGAAATTCCGGAGGTTTTTCGGCCCAGGGGATAAACCTTGCAGCTGTATCAAATGGTGTTGCTATTCAAAATAATTTCATTTCCAGTGTAATGAACGAGGGGACTTCAAGCTTCTTTAATGGGTTTAATGCGAATGGCATTTTATTGAACAGTGGAAAGAATCATAAAGTATATTTTAATTCGGTAAATCTGTATGGAGCAAGTGGTTCAACAGGGGGCAATGCGATCAATTGTCTTGCAATAACAGCCCCTTCACAAACGGGGATCGATATCCGGAACAATATTTTTAGTAACAAGGTAACGGGTGGTGGACCTTCTGATGTTCACACCTGCATATTCATGCCATTTGCTGCATCTGCTGCAATGAATCTTACACTAAATAATAATGGATATTATACTGGCAATACAGCTGGATTACACGGGATCGGTTTTGCCGGTACTACAACATATAATATTGCGAATTTGTATACTGTTGGTAATTTTAATCCTTTGACAACAGCCGGCGCAAGCAACTGGAGGAATTTTTCTTCCTCCCTGGGTGATGGTTCAAATGATTTTGCATCCTTTGGGTTGACAATTGCAGCACCCTTTGTAAGTACATCAGATCTCCATATTCCTGCCGCTACACTAACACAATTAGAATCAGGGGGTACTCCTGTAGGTGTTGGCGATGATATTGATAATACCATCCGAAACGGAACTTTTCCAGATATTGGAGCGGATGAATTTACCGGAACAAGACTGGATGCCACGCCTCCATTAATAAATTATATTCCCTTAAGAAATGATTGCTCTATTGGAAACCGGCAATTAAACGTAACGATCACTGATCCAAGTGGAGTTCCTACCGTCGGATTGGGTTTACCAGTCCTTTATTGGAAGATCAATGCATTGTCTTATATTCCTTCGCAGGGTGTATCTATCGGAAGCGGTGTTTACCAGTTCACGTTTGGCACCGGTGCTGTTCTCGGTGATGTTGTCTCATATTATATAGTTGCCCAGGATGGAGATACACCACCTAATGTTACCAGTAGCCCTTCAACAGGTGCTACAGGATATACTTCTAATCCTCCTGCTTCGGCTACTCCACCAACAACCCCCGAATCTTATACGATCGTTAACGCGCTAAATGCCGGTACATACACGGTTGGTAGCGGAGGTGGAAATGATTATACTACTATCACTGCAGCGGTGAATGCATATAATAATTCCTGTTTGAACGGCGCTGTGATCTTTAAACTAGTGAGCCCTGCTTATCCTTCCGAAACTTACCCGATCGTAATCAATAACGCGGAAGCAAATGCAACAAAAACATTAACTATTCAGCCTAATTCAGGCGTAGCGGTTAGTCTCACTGGTAATAATGCAACATCCTTGTTCAAACTTTATGGTGCTGATTATATAACATTTGACGGGCTTAATTCCGGCGGAAGTTCCTGGTCGATCACAAATTCAAATTCTTCAGGATCTGTATTCTGGATAGCAAGCGCACCCGAACTTGGCGGAGCAACACACAACGTGATTCGTAACTGCGGCATATCAGGTGCGGGAACAACCGGCACAGGTGTCGGTGTCATAACAGGTGATGGTGCTTCATTGGCTTCGACTGCTACAGCATCCAATTCAGATAACACGATCAGTTCCTGTACATTTAAATCATTACAGGACGGTGTGTTCATTAACGGGTATACAGTCGTTGCTGATGCAAACTGGATGATCTCTAATAATACTTTCGGGTCATCCGTTGCGTCAGAAAAACTTGGTTACAGGGCCATTACTTTGCAGTATGTAAACAATTTCACCATTACAGGTAATGTTATAACAGGAATAGCCCGCACTTCGGCAGTATCGGGCACAAATAGTGCAGGGATAGGAATTTATTATACAGCTACAAATGGCAGCATTGTGAAGAACAAAATCAGTGATATTGTTCAAAATGCAGTTCTGGCTGGTAGTTATGGGATCATCCTGCAATCCTATAATAATGCTGCTAACATTTTAGTAAATAATAATTTCATCTCCAATGTATCAGCAAATGGCAGTTCTACAATTGATAATACCGCAACAGGAATTTACGTCGCATTGGGCGGAGGATATCAAATATATTTTAACTCAGTGGGCATGCCTGCCAACGCTTCAACGAGTGCAAACATCACTGCTGCTTTTCGTATTTCCCCTTCGGTCAACACTCCCGGGGCCATTAATCTCAGAAACAATATTTTTTCAAACGTTGCAAGCTTTGGCGCGAAATATAGCATCTATAACGGCTCAACCGCAAATGTCCTCGGTATAATAAATAACAATGATTATTTTATCAGTAATGGACCCGGTGCTCTTGGTTTCTTATCAGGCAATATTACAACTCTTGCCAACTGGCAAATTGCAACAAGTGACGATTCACGTTCATTGGTGATCAATCCGATGTTTATATCGGCGGGAGATCTTCACCTGCAACCTACATCACCATTGAATTCTTTGGGAGTTACACTTCCAGGGCTTACAACGGATATCGATGGAGATACCAGGGCAGGAACACCGGATATTGGAGCAGATGAATTTGATGGTACAAATTGTGCAGGTACACCGGTTGGGGGAACGATCAGTTCTTCTTTAACTTCATTATGCAATTCAGGCTCTGCAACACTAACTGCAACAGGGTTTACTGCAGGTGATGGAATATCATTTCAATGGCAATCCTCAACTGATAATTTTGTTTCTGCTCCAACTAACCTTGCCGGGCAGACGATCCCATCTAATGCAAATACCGGTGTGATCAGCCTGACAACTTATTACAGGTTAGCTGTTACATGCTCAAATGGTGGAGCGATCGGGTATTCAAATGTCCTTACTATTTCAGTGAACAATCCTTCCGTTACCAGTACAACACCAGCATCCCGTTGTGGAACGGGAACTGTAAACCTTGCAGCAGTCGGATCTGCCGGAACAAATTTGTATTGGTTCAGTGCCGCAACGGGCGGTCCGTCAATTGGCTTTGGCCCATCCTTTCTTACACCGGTAATAAGCGCCACGACAACATATTATGTACAGGCATCCTCAGCTACCAATACCGGAAGTGTTGGTCCCTTGTCTCCAACTGCAGAAGGTGGAATTATTGGAATTCAAACTGTAGATTGGGATGTTTTATTTGATGTACTTCAAACGACTACCCTTGTCTCCGTTGATATATTCCCTAATACAAGTGGGTTGAATGGAAGTATTACGATACGTAATTCTGTGGGAGCAATTGTAGGAGCGACTGTGAATTATGTTACTAATGTTTCCGGTGGTGCTACTGCGCAAACGATCTCATTGAATATTGCATTGACACCGGGAACAGGTTATTATATGGAATCATCCGGATCTGTTCCAAACCTGACAAGAAACGAATCCGGCGCCACCTATCCATATAACTCTTCAGCTATAAAGATTACCGGAAATGGGTTTGACAACACATATTATATGTGTTATTATAACTTCAGGTATTCAAGTGCCTGTATATCTGCCAGGACAGCTGTAACCGCAACTGTGACTGCTGCTCCTTCCATTGTTGTAAATGCCACACCAAATAATATTTGTGCAGGGTCGTCTAGTTCACTTACTGT